>NZ_CP086727.1:3455000-3610303 GCF_020906275.1 Parasphingorhabdus litoris DSM 22379 | reverse complement strand
CGTCGCAACTTATATGGTGCATGGGCAAGGCAGTAAGGATCAGGGCGTGACCCGACGCTATGCCTATCAGGACGAAACAGCTTTTTCTCAGCTGATTGATGCGATTATAGAAAATACCGTTGAATATCTGCTGGGTCAGATTGATGCAGGCGTCGATGCTGTGCAGCTATTCGACAGCTGGGCCGGATCACTATCGCCTGCGCAGTTTGAAAAATGGGTCATTGCACCCAATGCCGAAATTATAGCGCGGCTCAAAGCTGTTCATCCTGATCTTCCGATTATCGGCTTTCCAAAGGGCGCAGGCGCCAAGCTTGCCGCTTACGCTAATGAAACGAAAGCAGATGCGATCGGCCTGGATGAAACCGTGGATCCACTCTGGGCTCACAAAATATTGCCAAATGATCTGCCCCTTCAAGGCAATCTCGACCCGCTCGCTCTAATCGCGGGCGGCGAAGCGCTAGAAAAATCCGTGCGCCATATCCTGCAAGTCTTTGAAGATCGGCCGCATATTTTCAATCTGGGTCACGGTATTTTACCGGACACGCCCATTGAACATGTGGAAAAGCTGCTTACACTTGTCCGGCAATGAATGAAATTCTCTCGATGCTCTATCTCTGGTTAAAATCCGCCCATATCATTTTTGTCATATTCTGGATGGCTGGCCTGTTCATGATGCCGCGCTTTTTCGTTTATCATCAGGAATCAGCCGTTGGATCGGAAGAAGACCGGAAATGGATTGAGCGAGAGGGAAGGCTGCGCAAGATCATCCTCAATCCCTCGATGATTATCACATGGGTTCTCGGCTTGGCGCTCGCTTATAATATTGACGCGTTTAGTCAGGGCTGGTTCCACGGGAAATTACTTATTGTCCTGCTGCTCTCCGGCTATCATGGATGGATGATGGCTTATGCGAAAAAACTGGCGCGTGGCGAGCGAACGATGACGGACAAGAAGTTGCGGCTGGTCAACGAAGTGCCGGGGATCACCGCAGCGGTGATTGTTATATTGGTGATTGTGAAACCGTTTTAAGATTCTTCTTTCGATTCAAGGGCTCTGAGGTTTCTCCATCTCGCAAAAAAATAGAATGAAAGACCGACAGTGGCATTGAATAGTCCAAAAACGAGTGGGGTAAGGGCGTCGGAAATCGGTGTTGCAATTTGCCCTAAATATGCATTGCCTGCTATTCCAGCTTTCACTAAAATATTTTGTATCGCAAAAATAAAAATTGATAACCCAAAAAGGATGGAAAAAAATGATATGAATTTCAAAGTATAAGCAGAAAATTCATACCTTTTCTCTTTTTTTATAACTTCTCTTCTTTTTGACGCGATGATGAAAAAGAAAATGAATATCATAGTGATAAGAAGAAGTGACTGCCCACCCCACGTTAGATATTCTAAGGGAGATGGCGGTATATATTGAGGATAAAAGCCAAATTTGGGTTCCGGTGTGGCAGACAATAGCTTTACTCCCTGTAGGTCATCATCAATCTACATTTGACATGGTTGCCCAGCAAGCGTAATTGACGCCCAAAGCCCGTCCGGGCGACCTTTCATGTGAAAATCTGACGGCGCACACGCCGCGCACATGCGAAAACAATATAACTTCCTAATATTTCTGGATAAATTTCCATGCATTTAAAAGAATTAAAAGAAAAATCGCCAGCTGATCTCGTCTCCATGGCGGAAGAACTCGGCGTTGAGGGCGCATCAACCCTGCGCAAACAGGATCTGATGTTTGCGATCCTCAAAGAGCTTGCAGAAAATGATGAGCAGATCATGGGGCTCGGCACGATCGAAGTGCTGCCCGATGGATTTGGTTTTTTGCGCTCACCCGAAGCCAATTATCTTGCTGGTCCTGACGATATCTATGTTTCCCCCAACCAGGTTCGCAAATTTGGCCTGCGCACAGGTGACACGGTGGAAGGTGAGATCCGCGCACCACGCGATGGTGAACGCTATTTTGCCCTGACCAAACTTACGGCCATCAATTTTGATGAGCCCGAAGCGGTTCGTCACCGTGTGAACTTCGACAATCTCACGCCGCTTTATCCGGATGAGAAGCTGACGCTCGACAGTCTTGATCCCACGGTTAAAGACAAGTCTGCTCGCGTCATCGACATCATCTCGCCGCAAGGTAAAGGCCAGCGTGCTTTGATTGTTGCGCCGCCGCGGACCGGTAAAACCGTGTTGCTGCAAAATATCGCCAAGGCGATAACTGACAACCATCCCGAGGTTTATCTGCTCGTTCTGCTGATCGACGAACGGCCGGAAGAGGTGACCGATATGCAGCGCTCGGTGAAGGGCGAAGTGATCAGTTCCACCTTTGACGAACCGGCGACGCGCCACGTGCAAGTTGCTGAAATGGTTATTGAAAAAGCCAAACGTCTGGTCGAGCACAAGCATGATGTTGTCATCCTGCTCGACTCAATTACCCGTTTGGGCCGTGCCTATAATACGGTGGTGCCCAGCTCTGGTAAGGTACTGACCGGCGGTGTTGATGCCAATGCCTTGCAGCGTCCGAAACGCTTCTTTGGTGCCGCGCGTAATATTGAGGAAGGCGGCTCGCTTTCCATCATCGCAACCGCGCTGATCGATACGGGCAGCCGGATGGACGAGGTTATCTTTGAAGAATTTAAAGGTACCGGTAACTCCGAAATCGTGCTGGATCGCAAAGTTGCCGACAAGCGGATCTTCCCGGCACTGGATGTTGGCAAATCCGGTACCCGTAAGGAAGAATTGCTGGTCGAAGATGACAAGCTCAAGAAAATGTGGGTGCTGCGCCGGATCCTCATGCAAATGGGCACGATCGATGCGATGGAATTCCTGCTCGACAAGATGAAAGATTCAAAAGCGAACGACGATTTCTTCGACAGCATGAATCAATAAGATAGTCGAAAGAAGAGCGTTCATGCTGAGCGCAATAGGGACCGGGGGCTAGCAATGATTATTGAACAGGCCTTGTTACAGGTCAAAGTGGGTCAGTCCGACCGGTTTGTTGCGGCGATGCATGAGGCAAAGCCCCTCATTGCTGTTCAACCCGGCTTTCAATCGATTGAAGTGCGTCCCTCTTTGGACAGTTCCGACCAATATTTGCTGCTGGTGAAATGGGACAATATTGAATCCCATCGTGACGGCTTTCGTCAGTCACCGGAATATGAAGAATGGCGCGGCTTGCTTCATGATTTTTATAGCCCTATGCCGCTTGTAAGTTATTTTGGATCTTCAATTTTTTCATGATTGACCTGCTTTTTATTTTGACCGCCGCATTGCCCGACGGACTGGGTTCTCCTGCGGATATTTGGGCAGCGATTGTCCATGATTTTTCGAATATCGGATCGCCGAAAGCACTCGCGGCCTTTGGCCAGGTTGTACTGATCGATCTGGTTTTTGCGGCGGATAACGCCATTGTTGTTGGTGCGTTGGCAGGCGGCCTACCGCCCGACCAACGGCGCAAGGTGATCATCATCGGAATCAGCGCAGCCTTGATCATGCGCATTATTTTTGCGCTTGCCGTGAGCATGCTGCTTTCGATTGTCGGTCTGATTTTCGCCGGCGGATTGCTGCTTCTATGGGTAGCGTGGAATTTCTGGCGCGAAATCTTTCACGAAGGCGAGTCTCCCGGTTCTCCGGAGATTGCCGGTGACGAACATAGCGGTGTGAAAGCGCAGAAGAGCTTCTGGGGTGCCGTTTGGGCGGTCACCGCTGCCGATATTTCCATGAGCCTCGACAATGTTCTTGGCGTTGCAGGGGCAGCCCGCGAACATCCCGGCATATTGGTGGTGGGATTGCTCCTATCGGTCGCCCTGATGGGCCTCGCAGCCAATGTTATCGCGAAATATATCGAGCGCTACAAGTGGATCGCCTATATTGGCCTGGCAGTCATCGTCTGGGTCGCTGGCCGGATGATTTATGATGGCATTGTTGATCCCAAACTGGGGATGATGACTTTGTTCTGACCCAAAATCAGGCGGATTTTTTCATCTTTTCCAGCATCTTACCCATTTCATCCCAGACTTTGTTGATCGCCTGTAGCGGGCGGACCATCACCTTGAAATCCTGAATCTTGCCTTCATCATTCCAGCTGATGATATCCACGCCGTTGACTTGAATATCATCCAGTTCGAGTTGAAATTCGAGCATTGCCATATTGGCATCATCGTCCACAATTTCCCGGACATAGCGGAAACTGTCATTACCAAGCACGCTATCGGCGGCGGTCAGATAGGCCATAACAATGGGTTTGCCGGCCTGCGGTGTGTGCACGACAGGGGAATGAAACACCGCATCGTCAGCCAGTTGCGCGCTGAGCGCAGCCTCGCTTTTATCGGCCATCCGCGCATGCCAGGCTTTCAGATTGTCCCGTGCGCTCATGCCAAATGCTCCTTGAAAAATTCTGCTGTCCGGCCATCGGCCAATGTCGCTGCTGCCTCGTCCCGGCGTACACCGAATTCGGCGGCAAACCCGTGATCGAGACCTTCATAATCGTGCAACGTGACCTTGGGATGGTCGTCCAGCCCTTCATGCATCGCGGCCTGCGCATCGGCCGGCACAAAACCGTCCGCAGTCGGGATATGCAGCATGATTTCATGGGCAATCGCATGGCTTTCGCGCAGCAAACCGTCAATACCAACGCCATAATAGCCCACGGACGCATTAATGTCGGTACGGGCTGCGGTCATGAACGCTAGTCTGCCGCCTAGGCAATAGCCGACACAGCCCACTTTTCCGCCATTTACAGCGTCGCGTGCGTAGTGAATCGCTGCTTCAATATCTCTTATGCCCTGATCCTGATCAAATTTATTCATCAGGTCGAGCGCGGCATTAAATTCTTCCTGAACATCGGAATCAAGATTGGTGCCTTCGTTGATCCGCCAGAACAAGTCCGGTGCGACGGCGAGATAACCCGCTTTCGCCCAGCTATCGCATTTCGCCTTGATTCCCTTGTTCACGCCGAAAATTTCCTGAATCACAATAATCGCAGCGGTCGCGGTTCCTTCCGGAGCAGCAACATAACAAGGAAATTCTCCATCTCCGCTTAATGTCTTAATCGGCTTCATATCACCCATTTTTCACAGCTCCTTTGCATCATGACTTGATTATTGGTGCACAATATCCCCATATCCTGTTGTGGCAAGGCGGAAGATCATCCGTTGCGGTGAGGGGGGGAACTTCGCTTCAACGACAAGAATAAGAGGAAGCATTTATGAAAGTAACCGTAGAACTGGACTGCACGCCGGAAGAAGCGCGTAAGCTGATGGGCTTGCCCGATGTTGGCAAGCTCAACGAAACCTATGTGAAAGAATTGTCCAAGTTCCTCCAGGGTGCGAGCTCGGTTGAACAGCTTCAGAATTTCACCAAGATTATTACCCCGATGGGCGAGGCCGGCATCAAGATGTTTTCCTCCTTTCTGGGCGGCGCAATGGGTACCGGATCCAACGGCGGAAAATCATCGTCATCTTCAAAGAAAAAAGATTAGATATCAAATAGATAGTTAGATGTCAGCCGCTGATACCATCTTTGCGCTATCCAGCGGGCAACCACCAGCGGCCATTGGTATCATCCGCATTAGCGGTTCAAAAGCATCACACGCGTTGCGTGCGCTTAGCGGGTCTGTGCCAGACGAACGGCGCGCGCGTCTCGCAAAGCTGACCGACCCTGCCAGTGGAGACTTGCTCGATACCGCTCTCGTCTTGTGGTTCCCGGGACCGGGTAGCGCAAGCGGCGAAGATCTGGCCGAGATCCATTGTCATGGCGGCCGGGCGGTGGTTCGCGCTCTCGAAACTGTTCTTGAAGATATGGATGGCCTGCGCCGAGCGGAGCCTGGTGAATTTACCCGTCGGGCTTTCACACATGGGCGAATGGATTTAGCCGAAGCAGAAGGCTTATCCGATCTGCTTTTTGCCGAGACAGAGCTTCAACGCCGTTCGGCGATTCAGGCAGCCGGTGGTGCGCTGTCACGAAAGGTTGATGATTGGCAGAATAGCATTTTGCGCCTGTCCGCCATGGTTGAAGCAGAGCTCGACTTTTCCGATGAGGATGATGTCACGCCCGCGCAATTGTCGGTTGTCCAATCGGCGGCCGATGAACTGGCAAGTGAAATGAAAAACATGCTGGATCGACCGCGCGCCGAAAAATTGCGGGAAGGGGTTCGGGTTGTTTTAGGTGGTCCGCCCAATAGTGGCAAATCAACTTTGCTCAATGCGCTCGTCGAAAGAGAAGCGGCGATCGTCTCTCCGATTGCCGGAACGACGCGCGATGTGATCGAGGTGCCAATTGCGATAAAAGGTATACCCTTTTTGTTTATCGACACGGCGGGAGTTCGCGATGAGGGGGCCGAAGAAATCGAGCGCATCGGGATTGATCGCGCGCGCCAGCAATTTGATGCAGCGGATCTGATATTGTGGCTCGGCCCGGAAGGGGGGGGTCCGAAAGCATCCAATCTGGTCGAGATTGCATCGCGTCAGGATCATGCCGAATATCAACCGAAGTCTTCCGACGTGCTTTCTGTATCTCCAATAGCCGGCACAGGGATGGATGCACTGGTGACGTTGCTCGTGGACCGCGCGAAAGATATTGTCCCGCATGGCGACGAGATCAGCGTAAACAAACGTCAGGCCGATCACCTGTCGGAAGCGCAGGTCAGTCTCCATCAGATATCTGAGGAGCAAGACTATCTAATTATCGCCGAACAATTACGTCTGGCTCGCGCTGCTCTCGATGCGTTAACGGGCAAGGCCAGCACGGAAGATATGCTCGACGGCCTGTTTGGAAAATTCTGCATCGGTAAATAGACTGTTCCACGTGGAACAAAGCATCTTATCGAATCGTAACCACCAGATCATTTTGACCTCAAACCCAGCTTCCGCTATGGGCGCAGCATGAATCGCGATTTTGATCTTATTGTCGTTGGAGGCGGACATGCCGGCTGTGAGGCTGCGGCTGTCGCGGCGCGCATGGGCGTGCGTACGGCGCTGGTCAGCTTTACCAAAGACAGCATCGGGGCGATGTCCTGCAATCCAGCTATTGGCGGTTTGGGCAAAGGCCATCTGGTCCGGGAAGTAGATGCATTTGATGGCTTGATCGGCCGTGCTGCTGATGCCGCGGCAATCCATTACCGCATGCTCAATCTCTCCAAAGGAGCGGCTGTTCAAGGGCCCCGGGTTCAGGCGGATCGCAAGCTTTTCAAAGTGGCGATTCATCGGATGCTGGATGCGCAGGAGAACCTCACCATTGTCGAAGGTGAAGTTGCATCACTGATTTTTGATGGTGAGACCGTTAGTGGTATCAACCTCGCAGATGAAAGCCGGATTACGGCTTCTGCGGTCATATTGGCGACAGGGACCTTTCTGAACGGAAAGCTATTCCGTGGCGAAGAAACAGTGGCTGGAGGGCGGACCGGGGAAGCTAGCGCTATATCCCTGGGCCAGCAGATTCGCGATGCCGGCTTGCCTATCGCGCGCCTGAAAACAGGAACACCGCCGCGCATTGATGGTCGCACTATTGACTGGGCTGCCTTGCCAGAGCAGCCGTCGGATGATGACAGCTGGACAATGTCTCCACTATCATCGCGGCGTGAGGTGCCCCAGATTTTTTGCGCGGTGAGCCGAACCAGCGAAGCCACCCATGATATTATTCGCGACAATCTGGATCGATCGCCTTTATTCAGTGGCGCGATTGATGCGCAGGGACCGCGCTATTGCCCTTCGATTGAAGACAAGATTTACCGCTTCGCAGACCGCGATTCCCATCAGGTATTTCTGGAACCGGAAGGACTGGATACAAATCTCGTCTATCCGAATGGTATAAGCACATCTTTGCCTGCTGATGTTCAGGAGGCTTTTGTTCGGACAATGGATGGTCTTGCCAATGCTGAGATTATCGTACCGGGCTATGCCGTGGAATATGACCATATCGATCCTCGGGCATTAGATCGTTCGCTAAAAGTGCGCGATCTGAACGGACTGTATTGTGCGGGGCAGATTAACGGTACGACGGGATATGAAGAAGCGGCAGCACAAGGACTAATTGCCGGTATTGGGTCTGCTTGCGCGATTCTGGGTAAAGACGTTCTCCAACTTGACCGGGGCACCAGCTATATGGCTGTGATGATCGACGACCTGGTTCTGCAAGGTGTTACGGAACCCTATCGGATGTTGACCGCCCGCGCAGAATATCGACTGCGATTGCGTGCGGATAATGCATCCACACGGCTGACTCCAGTAGCAGCAGAGATTGGCTGCTTGGGAGCTGAAAGACAGGATTGGTTTGATGCTCGGCAGTCACAAAGAGCTGCGTTGATGGATGAATTGGAGGCAGTTCACAGCTGCGAGGTTATTGCGGATCAGGGCATTGGGGTTCGCCGTGACGGTACCAAACAATCCCTGTTTGACTGGCTGCGCTTTCCCAATATCTCGATAGAGGGGCTAGAAGGACTGGGACTATCTATTGCAAACTTGGATCCCGGGCTGTTAGCGGAGGTCGAAGAAGACGCTCGCTATGCGCCTTATCTGCAGCGGCAGGAAGCAGAACTCAAAGACCTACGTGCCAATGAGCAGATATTTCTGGGTGATGATCTTGATTATGGCGCTATTGCCGGGCTGTCGAATGAGATGGTGGAGCGCTTAAAGGGTGCAAGGCCGGAAACATTGGCTGCGGCTTCGCGGGTGCGCGGGATAACGCCAGCAGCTCTGGCAGCAATCCTCGTCTATGCCCGCCGCCGCGCCGCTAAGAATCTTGCGGCATGATCAAGGCATGACCGAACAAGAGGCGCAGGACTGGTTGCGCAAGACATTTGATGTTCCACGTGAAACATGGGAAAAGCTTGAGAATTTTCTGGCATTGCTGGCCGAAGAAATGCAGCATCAGAATCTCATTTCCAAGTCTACAGCTGACCATGTGTGGGACCGCCATATTGTCGATAGTGCCCAATTGCTTCTCCACGCACCCAAAGGCGAAGGTGAGAAAATCTGGATGGATCTCGGGACTGGCGCTGGTTTTCCCGGGATCGTCATTGCCATATTGGGCGACTATAAAGTGCAAATGGTGGAATCACGCGGGCGCCGCGTCAACTTCCTTGAATCTGTCGTGCAACAGCTTGAATTGACCGAAAAAGCCTTGGTTTTCGGCGATCGCTTGGAGAATGTCGAAAGCCATCCCGTGAATGTGATTAGCGCCAGAGCGTTTGCACCGTTGCAAAAATTGCTTTCACTTTCGCACCGGTTTTCCACAGAAAATACGGTTTGGCTCTTACCAAAAGGCAAAAATGCGGTAAGGGAGTTAAAAGGCTTATCGCCAAAACGGCAAAAAATGTTCCACGTGGAACAAAGTTTGACCGACCCGGAAGCGGGAATATTGGTGGGTTTGGGCTGAAAACGTTATTTTATACAAGCTTAGCGAAGGGTTCTGCGTAAAATGGTCCGGATAGCGATAGCAAATCAAAAAGGCGGCGTTGGCAAGACAACCACAGCCATAAATATGGCAACAGCCCTTGCCGCTAGCGGGTGGAAGGTGTTGTTGATTGACCTTGATCCACAGGGCAATGCATCAACGGGCTTGGGTTTGAATCAGGCTGAACGCACGCATAGCAGCTATGATCTGCTGGTATCGGACACGCCATTATCTGATTGTGTTGTCAAAACACCGGTTCCTGGCCTTGATATTGTGCCCGCGACGGTTGATCTCTCTGGCGCAGAGGTCGAACTGGTTGAATTTGAAGAGCGCACACATCGGTTGAAAAAGGCCCTGGACGTTGGTGATGATGATCAGTGGGATATTTGTCTTATCGATTGTCCACCATCATTGGGCTTGTTGACGCTTAATGCCATGGTTGCAGTTGAATCGCTTTTGGTGCCTCTGCAATGCGAGTTTTTTGCGCTGGAAGGGCTAAGTCAGCTGTTACAGACGGTCGAGCGCATCCGTGCACGTTTCAATCGCGCTCTATCGGTCATGGGTGTGGTGCTCACCATGTATGATCGCCGCAACAAACTTACCGAACAGGTATCAGATGATGTCCGCGCTTGTCTGGGCAATGTTGTGTTTGATACGGTAATCCCCAGAAATGTAAGGCTTTCAGAGGCTCCCAGCCATGGTCTGCCGGCGTTGATCTACGATCATCGTTGCAGCGGATCAGAGGCCTATATCAACCTGGCGCGCGAATTGATTTCTCGCTTGCCAGAACGGAAGGTGGCTGCGTGATGGCAAAAGAAGAAGAGCCAGCCCTGCCCAAAAAGGCAGCGATCAAGAAAGCAACGGGATTGGGAAGAGGGTTGAATTCGCTCTTTGGAGAGATTCAGCGCGAAGAACCCCTCGTTCAAGCACCAGAAGCTGAGCCAGAAGAAGGTAGTCCCGAAGCCCGTTCCGACGGGCTGCGCTCGGTAGCGATCTCCGATATACGTCCGAATCCAGATCAGCCGCGGCAGACATTTGATAATGAAGCGCTGGACGAGTTAGCCGACAGCATGAAGCAGCGCGGCGTGATTCAGCCGATTGTTGTGCGGCCGCATGGCAAGAACTTTCAGATTGTCGCTGGCGAACGCCGCTGGCGAGCAGCGCAGCGTGCCAGATTGCACCGCGTTCCTGCTATTATCCGCAATTTGAACGATGCCGAAACGCTCGAAATTGCCATTGTTGAAAATGTTCAGCGTCGTGACCTCAATGCCGTGGAGGAAGCCGAGGCCTATGTTAAGCTGAAAGACGATTTTGGCCATAGCCAGGCGAAATTGGCCGAACTTGTGGGGAAATCACGCAGTCATATAGCGAATCTCATGCGTTTGCTGGAACTTCCCGAGGCAGTCCGGACGCTTGTGGGTGAAGAAAAGCTGACCATGGGGCATGCCCGTGCGCTTATTAACGCTCCTGATTCGGAAGAATTGGCCAAGCAGGTGGTCAAGCAAGGCCTGTCCGTACGGGATACCGAAAAGCTGGTACGCAAGGCTTTGGGCGGGTCGCGACGTAAAAATAGCAAGTCTTTGACCGGCGCCAGCGAAAATGATGCAGATATTCGTGCGGTTGAAAGCCATTTGGGCGATTTGTTGGGATTGAAGGTGACTATTCAATCCAAAGGACAGACCGGGGCAGGGTCGATGACTATTGACTATAGCAACCTCGATCAGCTGGACCTTATTTGTCAGCGCTTGACCGGTGAACATATTTAAATTTTGCAAGATTTCAGGTGATTCTTGTGGAAAATCGCCGATTCTATATTCTAAAATTTTGTAACAAACCCTGATTTTATCTAATTAAATCATATAATTAATTCATTCACAAACCTTTAACCATGGCTGGCAGCAAAGATTTATCCTTTGTCGCCGATAACCATTCTCGAATGTTGGCGTATAGCGACGTTTGACCAGTGGGTTTGGTTGAATGCACCGTAGGCGCCCTTTCGAATGTATGTAGTTATTATAGGGACCAGAAAATATGTCTAAATTTATCAAAGCCGCATTGGCTTCTTCCGTTCTTGCCGCGTCTGTAATGGGTGCGAATGCTGCTCACGCTGCAACGGCTTCTGCTGATGCGCGCGCCAACATTCTGGAGCAGGTAACGGTTACCAACACTTCAGATCTTGACTTCGCAACCATCGTTACCGGCGCAACCGCTGGCACCGTAGTTGTCGATTCAGCTGGTGCTGTTACCTGTGACGCCGCTTTGGTATGTTCAGGCACAACCACGGCTGCTGGCTTCACCGTTGCTGGTACAACCGGTCAGACTGTTGACATTGACGCAGACGCAAATGTTACGCTGACCAATGCTGGAGGTAACGCCATGGTCGCAACCCTGACGGAAAGCGCAACGACGCTGACCATTTCTGGTGTTGCTGCAACCGACGTTTTCTCGGTTGGTGGTAGCCTGGCTGTTGGTGCAAACCAAGCTGATGGCGCTTATCTGGGTAACTTCGACGTAACCGTCAACTACCAGTAAGCCTTTAGAACAAGGCTGGCTTTCGGGTCGGCTGGTTCAAAGAATATCGACCCGTCTGCAGCTTCGGTTGCAGGCGGGTTTTCTTTTTTCCCGCCGGAGATCGCCAAATAAAAGCTGTGGTTAGCGCTTTGGTAACCCTCTTTTGGCATAGTCGGTGATGTGGGGATATTGGCTGAAAACTGCCATGTCCGGAATTATTAAAACCGGAGACAGTGATGACGACCAGCGGTCTGAAACGATTCAAAAAATTATATACGGGGCTCGCCATAATGGGATCGGCCCTATTTCTCTCAAATAACCCGGCGCAGGCCGCTGGCGACTTGCTGGTTGCTCCAACCCGTATCGTTCTTGACGGTCAGCGGGGTACAGAGGTTATTCTTAATAATATCGGTTCTGAAACAGCGACTTACCGGATCTCCCTGGAATTGCGGCGGATGACGGCTGAGGGTAAGCTGAAAGAAGTCAGTGCCGACGAAGTCAACGCCACCGAACAGGCTGCGAAGGACATGATCCGTTATGCGCCGCGCCGTGTTACTCTTCCGCCAAACCAGCCACAGGCCATTCGGCTCGGCATACGGCCTCCTCAGGGCTTGGAAGACGGCGAATATCGCGCCCATTTGCTGTTTCGTGCAATTCCCAAAGCGAAAAGCGTGACCGAGCAATCAAACCCCACGGGCGGTTTCACCATCGCGCTCACACCAATTTATGGTGTAACCATTCCGGTTATAATTAGGCAAGGTAATTTGGAAGCAACAGCTGGCATAGCCAATGCGCGCGTTGAATCTGATGACAAAGGCCAGGCATTTGCCTTTGACTTAAGCCGTACAGGCAATCGATCGACATATGGAGAGATCCGCGTCCGCAAACAGGGTGAAAGCGAGCCCATATTGGTCGCCCGCGGCATTGCCATCTACCCTGAAGTGACGAGCCGAAAGGTGACATTGCCGGTACCAGCGGAAATTGCCGCGAAGCTCAAAGGCGCTATTTCCGTTGAATATTATGAACCTGATAATGCTGGTGGTGGTTTGATCACCAAAAGCCAGATGGTTCTGAGATAGTATTTAATATCAACATATTAGACTGACTTCAGTGCTTTAAGCAGTCAAAATATAGATGATGAAGAACCACCTTTCCATAATCGGCCAGCGTTTCAAATCGCTGGCAATGGCCGCCGGGATCAGCACGATTCTGGCGGCTTCGCCGCTTATGGGGCAGGGTGCTCATGCTCAATCTTCAAACAATCAGGCGGCATGGACGGCAAATGATGATGACGCGTTGCTTTTTGATTTGCGATCGGGCAAATATCGCCTGGGCGATGGCATTCGCGGTTACCAGACGGACAAAGGTGTCTGTGTCGACTTTGGTGATGTCATCATGGCTTTGGATGTACCTATTAGGTTGGACAAAAAGTCGCGCCGCGCAACTGGCTGGGTGTTTGCCGAACGCGAAACGCTGATCGTTGAGCGCGATAGCGCAACGGTACAAAAGGGGAACGGCAGGTCAAATCTGTCGAAAACCGATATTTACGACACCCCAGAAGGCTGGTGTGTCAATGTCGAAAGCCTGTCGGGCTGGCTAGATCTCGCGCTGGCGCCAGATCTGTCCAATGCTTTGCTCATAATTAAATCGGACCGGAAACTTCCCTTTCAACTGGCGTTGGAACGTAAGGAACGGGCCGCGAAAATCAGGCCGCGGCGCAGTTTTGACCTGTCTAGCCTGCCACAATCCACAGAGCCCTATAAATTCTGGCGGACGCCATCGGTTGATGCGGTGGTTTCTGCTGGCGGCCTGCGCGACAAACGCTCAGGGCAACAGATGGATGTGCGTTATGAGCTATTTGCCTCTGGCGAAATTGGCAAAGCTTCGTTCGATGCCCGTTTATCATCTGATGACAAGGGTGTGCCGGAAAGCCTACGGGTGCGCGCTTACCGAACAGATCCCAAAGGCGGCCTTTTAGGACCGCTCAAAGCCACGCATTTTGCACTTGGCGATGTTTCGACCTTTTCAACACCTTTGGTATCGCAGAGCACTGCCGGACGCGGAGCGGTCATCACCAATCGCCCGGTCGACCGGCCCGATAATTTCGACCGCACCAGCTTTCGCGGTGAATTGCCGGAAGGTTGGGATGCAGAGCTATACCGCAACGGCCAGTTGCTCGCTTTTGCAGAGACGCGTTCAGATGGCCGCTACGAGTTTATCGATGTGCCGCTTCTTTATGGGCAGAATCGCTTTGAAGTCGTGCTCTATGGCCCGCAAGGCCAGATTCGCCGCGAGACCAAGTCTGTTCCGGTAGGGCTCGACTCCATACCGCCTCGCAAAACCTATTATTGGGCCGGGGGACAAGAAGCAGGCAAGGATCTGATCAATTTCAACTCATTCCTGCCGATAGAACAAGCCGGTTGGCGCGGTGGTTTTGGTCTGGAGCGCGGGCTCAATGCCAAAACATCGGTTGCTGCTTCCCTATTCAGTCTGCAGATTGATGGTGAGCGACATAATTATGTGGAAGGCTCGGTCCGCCGTGCTGTTGGCCCGGCACTGGTTGAGCTGACCGCATCGTCCGATCTGCAAAAGGGCACGGCTTTTCGCGGTCAATTGCTGGGTGAGCTTGGTAAAACCTTCATCACCGCCGAGACGATCTGGGCACAGGGTAATTTCAGGTCAGATCATGTCGAACAAAACGTGAACGGGCGACATAGTCTGTCGCTGGACCACAATTTCAAATTTGGTGGCAAGATCGTACCGTTCCATATCGATGCCCAATATGAGACTCGTAACGATGGCCGTTCTTCTCTGGATATAACCGGGCGAGCGTCACTCAACTTGCGCCGATTCTCGCTTACCGGTGAGTTGAGTTGGGAGCAAAGATATAGCGATCTCGGCCCGAACCCACCTGATATCGCGGAGGCCCGCTTGCTCACCAATGGGCGATTTGGCGGCATACGGCTGCGCGGCGAGGCCGTGTACCGAATTGCGCCCGAGAAACGTTTCGAAAGGGTTAATTTTACTGGCGAGTGGCGCGCGGGAGACCGCGCCGACTGGCGGGCGGAGCTGGGCTATGATGTCGGACTGGACCGCGGTCGTGCTGGCATCGGGATAATCCGGCGTTTCGACAAATTCTCTCTGACCGCCAGTGCCGAGGCCGCCACCGATGGTTCTGTTGCGGCGGGATTGAATCTTGCGTTCAGCCTGGGCCCGGATCCGCGCAATGGCAAATTCCGTTTCTCGAACAACAAACTGGCCAATAATGGTCAGGCGTTGGCAATTGTTTATCGCGACAAGAATCGCGATGGCAAACGACAGGCTGAGGAAGAATTGGTTGAAAATGTCGAATTGACTGCCGGCAAATCCGTTGCGCTGACGCCGACAGATGCGGACGGACAGTCTATTATCGACAATCTTGAACCGTTCCGGCCGGTTTTGATAGGCATCGATACCAGCAGCTTACCCGATCCTTATGTACAACCTGCTCTGCCCGGTATTGTTGTGACACCGCGCCCCGGCATTGCGACAACGGTTGAGTTACCGTTGGTCAGCGCGGGCGAAGTGGAAGGGACGCTGGTCCGCAAAGGCGGCAGTGCTTTAGCCGGTGTTGGTCTCGAACTAATCGATGTTACGGGCCAGGTGACTCATAAAACGCAAAGTGAATTTGATGGATTTTTCCTGTTCGAAGGCGTTCCTTATGGTGCCTATCAATTGCGGATTCAAAAATTGTCCGTGCAGGCCATTGGTGTATCGCCGGTCACGAACATAAGGGCCGTTGTGGATGATGATAACCAGATCGCGAGACTGGGCGTAGTTGCTGCTGCTTCCGATTCAATCATGGCCGAACGGAGAGATGTGCCTACCGGCGTTCCGGCGGGACTGCCAGCTCCGTGATCTGGCTTGTGCAGCTTTACGTTTGTGCTAAGCTTTTGACTGTTTGCTCATGCAGTATTGAATCAGGATCAGAATATGCAAATCACCGCCAATGGCATTAATATTGAAGTAGAAGACCATGGCAAAGCCAGTGATCCGGCGATTTTGTTGATCATGGGATATGGGACTCAACTTATTGCCTGGCCCATGGATTTTGTGAATGGACTGGTTGATGCTGGATTTCGGGTGGTTGCGTTTGATAATCGCGATGTCGGGCTTTCGTACAAATGCGATGGGGTGCGCGCTCCTGGACCGATCCGCCAGATTTTCACCAAACGATTTTTCCCGAGCCAAAACCTGGCACCTTATAATCTCAGCGATATGGCGCGAGATGCGGTTGGCGTTTTGGATGCGCTTGATATTGAAAAGGCGCATATTGTTGGCGCTTCGATGGGCGGCATGATCGGACAGCTGGTGGCCGCTGATCACGAGGAACGGGTGTTGTCGCTTACACCGATCATGTCATCTACCAACGCACCCGGTTTGCCCGGCGCGGAACCCATGGTTCGCAAGGGTCTTATTCAGTCCGCCCGCGCGAAAGCAACGACAATTGAGGAAGCGCTGGCTGTTGGTATGGCTTTCTCTTCCATCATCGCATCGGAAGAAGGGCGGGCACGAGAGGATGAGCGTAGGGCTTTGATGAAAATTGCCCTGGAACGCAGTTTTTATCCGGCCGGCCGGTCACGACAAATGGCTGCGATTATAGAGACTGGCAATTTGCGACCCAAAGCCCAAACAATTTCAGTTCCGACCATGGTTGTTCACGGCACGGCGGATCCGCTTATTCCCCATCCATGCGGCGAAGATATCGCGGCCAATGTCAACAATGCGCGGTTAGAGCTTGTCGATGGGATGGGTCACGATTTGCCGCCCAGCAAATTGCCGGTGATGGTGGAATTGATTGCCGACCATTGCAGCGCTGCCTAAAATACGCTTTTCGGTGGTCCTAGCCGACAGATGGTAAGCAATATTCTATCACATGATCTGTCATCATGATGCGCTGTGGTGCGACCGTCATTTCATCGCCATCTTCCTGAAAAAATTTATTGTTTACGGGTTTTCCGGTGTTTTTAATGGTCAGTGATCGCGTGCGGCAGGATTGAGCAAAAGGCAGGTTTTCCGGATCTTTCCCGCGAGCAATCGTAATCATGAAACGAAGAAAATGGCGGCGGCTGGCCCGCGATAGTGTTATGAGATGAAAATGATCTTCTCCCATGCCTGCCTCTGGAGTCAGGGACCATGGGCCGGCAAAATACCGGCCTTTGGCAACATAAAAAGCTTCACATGACAGCTCATTCTCAGATTCGTCTGAAGTGGTGACCTGCAGATCAAATTTTTGCCGCGGCCAACGCAAAAAGAGTTTGGCAAAGGACCATACATAAGCGGAGCGGCCAATTTTCTTTTTCAGCTGCGGGGAATGATTGGCAACGGCAACGCCATCAGGCCCAGCACTCAGACATGCTGCAAAAGGGCCGTGATTGCTGCTCGCCACAGGCTCTTTCAGTCGTGCCTCCGCTCCTTCGAGATAACCGCGCATCACTTCACTAGCAAACTGTTCTGGCTGAGAGGAGTATCCAATTTCGCGGGCGACCAGATTCACTGTGCCAGCGGGAAAAATACAAAGCGGCGTTTTCAATCCGCTTTTTTGCATCGCGGCAATCACCAACCGGAGCGTGCCGTCGCCGCCGGAGACACAGATGAGGTCGCATTCTTTCACCAGATCCATGCGGCCATCGATTTCCGTTGTGCCCATAATTATTTTGGCCCCGCAGGCTTCGAAGGCCTGGGCAAGCACGCCGAGCCGCAAGTCATGATGGGTGCCCGATGCCGGATTGTGGATCAGTTGAACAAGCATTGACTGGACATGGCGATATATTCCCCGCCGCGTCAATGGCGAAGCGCGAATAGTCTTGTCTATCGTCGGAAAACGGCTTTATGAATCATCCCATGACCAAAAAAATCACAATCATTGGCGGCGGTTATGCCGGAACGATGCTGGCGCGGGAGCTGGATCAGCATGCCGATATCACCTTGATCGAGCCGCGTGAAAAATGGGTGCATAATGTCGCGATGATCCGCGCCTTGGCTCGACCGGAGCTGCTGGACGAGATTGTCATTCCCTATGATGGGTTGCTGAAAAACGGCAAAATCATACGCGGCCGCGTGGCCTCGATTGAAGGCAATATTGCGACATTGCAGGATGGGTTCGAAATTGCCGGTGACATGATCGTCATCGCCACCGGTTCAACCTATGCGGCCCCGTTTAAAATGCAGGGCGACGATGAAGCTGCTTTTCTGACCAAGGCCAAGCAGGTCATCAACCAGATCGACAAGGCGAAAAATATCGCCATTGTCGGCGCGGGTGCTGTGGGCAGTGAGCTGGCCGGTGAACTCGCTTTCGCGCGGCCCGAGAAACAGGTCACGTTGATCTCTGCTGATGAAAATCTGTTTCCGGACTATCCAGCCAAGCTCGGGCGTTCGATGCTAAGGCAATTGGGAGAGCTGGGCGTGAAGGTCCGGTTGGGAGAACGGATCGCAAATCTGAAACAAACCGATGCGCCGTTCGTGCCGACCAAGAACAAGATCAAACTGTCCGACGGATTTCCGATTGATGCCGATCTGGTGATTCCAGTCATTGGGTCGAAACCGGTAACAGATCTGTTGCGAGCACTCGAGGATGTGACATTTGATGAAAGCGGGCGAGCGAAAGTCGATGGCTGGCTGAGACCAACAGCCAATCCCGATCTGTTCGTCGTGGGCGATATTGCCAGCACTGGCGATACGATGACAATTGTCGGGCTGACCCGCCAGGTGGGCTGGCTCAAAAAAGCCCTGAAAGCTCATTTGCGCGGCAAACGGCTTGAAGATATCAACCCCTATAAGCCTTGGTCCAAGCCATTGATATTATTGCCATTGGGGCCAGATAAGGGCGCTGGCGCATTGCCTTTTGGTGTGACAGGACCGTTTTCGACTTCGACGATCAAGGGCAAAAAACTGTTCATCCCGCGCTATCATCGAGAATTTGACTGGAAGCCTTAGGCTGGCTGCATATCTAGCATTTTCAGTGCGACTTCCTTGGCAGCCTTGTAGCCGGGTTTGCCATTGGCAGCGCGCGGTACATCATCGACGACCAGGAACGCGCGCGGCGTTTTATAGTCGGCCAATATGCCGTGAACATGATCATGCAAGACGGTTTCATCCAGCTCATGTCCATTAGCGAGCGACAACACGGCCGTCACTTTTTCTCCAAAGCGATCATCGGGCACACCGACGACCAGACAGTCATAGATACTGTCATGGGTCTTGAGCGCTTCTTCGACCTCTTCAGGGAATATCTTCTCGCCGCCGCTATTGATGCAGACCGATCCGCGGCCGAGCAAAGTGACCGAGCCATCGGCCTCGACCATCGCGAAATCACCGGGTATCGAATAGCGCACACCGTCAAATGTCTTGAAGGTTTCGGCGCTCTTTTTCTCATCCTTATAATAGCCGATCGGAACCATCCCACCATTGCAGATCATACCGATTTCGCCGGAACCTGGCTGTATCTCTTTTCCGTCTTCGGTCAGAATTTTGGTGGTGTCGGCCATGTCAAAGCTAGCGGTTTTGACAATACTGCTATTCTCGCGGGTCATGACCGATGCACCCATGCTGCCCTCGGTTGAACCCATGCTATCGACAATCACCATCTCGATATGGTCGAGCAGGCCTTGCTTGACCTCCGACGACCACATCACGCCGGATGATCCCATCATTTGGACCGACGATAAATCATAGGGCTTGCCGGCTTCCTTGGCATCATTCAGCGCCGCAAGCATGGGTTTGGCAAAGACATCGCCGACGATGGTAATGTCAGTGACCTTTTCGTCGTCAGCCAGTTTCCACAGGGCATGCGGGTCAAAATGCCGGTTGTTGAACAGCACGACACAACCGCCTAACGCGTGCGGAATCATCGCGCCAATCCACATGCCGGTCCCATGCATCAGGGGGCAAGCCGGAATGCCGCGACTGGTCGCGCCCGCTGCGTGAAGCGCTTGAACCAACGGCCCGAAACCTTCGGCGCCTTCGGGAATAGACATTTCCCGCATCTCGAAACCCTTGGTGAACAAGGCACTGGAAAATGTCTGATGATCATACATCACGCCCTTGGGCATGCCGGTCGTACCACCAGTGTAGAGCATGTAGAGATCCTCGCCCGAGCGCGGGATAACCGGCATGGGCTGTGCGGCATTCAAAGCCGTTTCATAATCCACGGCGCCTTCGAGATGCTCGCGGGAACCATCATCAATTTCCAGGAAGAGTTTCACATGTTCCAGCCGGTCTTTGATTGCTGCCACGCGCGGTGCGAACTGTGCGTGATATACCAAAGCCTCGCTGTCGCTGTTGTTGATCACATGAGTCAGCTCCGCTTCAAGATAGCGATAATTGACATTAACCGGGCAGATACGCGCTTTGAACGCGGCAAATTGCGCTTCCATATATTCGGCGCAATTATAGGCGTAGATGGAGAGCTTGGCGCCGGGTTGCAGGCCATGATCTGTATAGACTTGCGCAAGCTTTGCCGCGCGCTCTTCATATTCCGCCCAGCTATAACGCTTGTCGCCCTCAACAATGGCGGGTTTGTCAGGTATCGCCCGGGCAATATTTTCCCAGATATCGGCCATCTGCCAGCTCATGCGAATCTCTCCTTTTTCTTTTGAACATAATCAGAAAAAGCCGATTCACAATAGATAGACGCGATAGATTTAATTATCCCGTTTTGATAGAACGCGTGCCTGGAGCGGGTGGTTTTTCTGCACCGCCGGCGAAACATTGCGCAATGGCCATCCAGCGGGTCGCATTGGGCCCCGTCACCTTCAAGCTGGTGTCCGCGATATTACGGGTCTGTGTGACGACCTGGCAAAACTCTTCGGCCAGTCCTTCAATCCGCTCTTCCGCGCTTTCTTCCCCATAGTCCCAGACTGCACCGGAAGGGGCGGTCAGCTTGAGATAGGGCACAGGCTCCGGCGCTTCTTCGCCATTGACTTTGAACGTCCAGCCATAGGTGTTGAGGCCGATCATCACGATGTTGCGGATGCGATCCGCATTTTCGCGTTTCAGGCCCAGCACATCATAAATGGCCTGCGCATGGGACCAGTTTTCCATCAGCCGCGCGGTTATGGAGGAGCGCACACTCATCGACGGACCGGCCCATTCGACCCGCATGGCGGGATCGGCGGCGCCAAATTCCGGTGCCATTTTCTGATAGAATTCGCGCCAGGTTTTCACCAGCGCAGCACCGGACAAGTTGTCGAGATAATCCGCTTCAAAAAAGCGCATCGACGTCTGGCCCTTTTTCGCGTTCTCTTTCATTGCGCCCATCGCCTCTTTGAAAAAGCCATGGAATTTTTCCGGCGCTGTCAGTGACCAATAGGCCGCCATGTTCCAGATATGCAGGTGCCGGAGTATCGCATTGATCGTCCATTGCTTGAATCCGGTTTCCTGCTCCATCTGCTCGTCGGAAAGATCTTTGACGAGCGCGTATATCGCTTCGCTTTCGTCGAGAAAATCCTGTGCTTGCTCCATCATTATTTGGTTCCTATGTCCTGCAATATTTCTTCGCTATGCTCGCCCAATGCCGGGCTCGGTCCCGTAGCGGGCAGTTTCTGGCCATTGATATGCACCGGTGACGCAGCATTATGGATGGTGCCGAGCAGCGGATGATCCTGTTCTTCAAACGCTTCAATGGCCACGATCTGCGCATGTGATTTCACATCGTCGAGGCGCAAACAAGGCGCAGCCGGCACATCGCCTTTGGTCAGGCCCGCAATCATCGTATCGGTATCATGGCGCGGCGGTTCGCTGGAAACAATTTGCGCAAGCTCGGCCATATGCATGCTACGATTTTCGAGACCTTGGTATTTTTCTTCCGACTTCAGATCTTCGCGGCCAACCATTTCAAACACGACTTGCCAATGCTCGTCACTCATTGCGGCATAGGCAATGGCGCCGTCAGTGGTGCGCAGCGGCATCTGATAATAGTCGGCAAAGGGTGCAGCATGGATCGCATCTTCGTCCATCAAGGTCAGGTGCATGCCGCCGTCGGGCCACAGAAAAGCAATGCAGCTCGCCAGCATCGACAGATCTATATGCTGTCCTTCGCTGTTGCGCTCGCGCGCAAATAACGCCGCCGTTATGGCTTGGGCTGCGGTATAGGCGGTCAGCTTGTCACACAGCAAAGTCTTCACATAGGCAAAACCGTCGGGGTGACCCTGCGTTCCCATAAAACCGGCCATGGCCTGCATGACATGATCATAGGCGGGGCGATCCGCCATCGGTCCATCGCGGCCAAAGCCGGTAATGGCGCAGTAGATCAAAGCTGGTTTTTCGGCGCGCAGACTTTCACTGTCGAGGCCCAGTCGCTGCATCACACCGGGGCGATAATTGTGGATGACAATATCGGCATCAAGGCACAGCTTGCGGGCCGTGGCGACGCCTTCTTCGGTTTTCAGGTCCAGTGTGATCGAGCGCTTGGCACGATTGCAATTGTTGAACAGGCCGGAGATGCTTTCCTTGCGGCTGCCGAGCCAGCGCATCGGATCACCAATGCCGGGTGGCTCCACCTTGATGACGTCCGCCCCTTGCTGCGCGAACATCATCGTGGCGAGGGACGCGGTAATCATCGTCGAAAATTCCACGACCTTGATCCCGGCCAGCGGTTGTTGTGCTGTCACCTCTGCCATATTGTCTCCCGGTTCATTCTTCCAGATTGGCGGCAAGCCTTTCATAGGCAGCGATAAAATCTTCCTTGAATCCTTGGACAACCTGCGCGGTGGACATTGGCTGGTTCATCAGGCCGACGCCTTGGCCAACCCAATAGGTTGCCAGATCTTTTGCGCCCTGATTGTCGCCCTGACTCAATTTGTCGATGGAGCGGAGCGGTGGTTCTGCCACTAATGATTGCAAAGGCATAGGCAACGGATTGGGTGCGTCTTCCGCTTCCCAGGCATCGGTCCAGGGCGACCGCAATTGCCGCGACGGCTTACCGGTGCGGGAGCGTGCCCGTACCGTATCGCGCGATGTGGCGCTGAGCATTTTTTCTTTCACGACCGGGTTGGTCTCTGCCTCTGCCGTGGTCAGCCAGACCGAGCCGCACCACACACCGCTTGCGCCCATGGCCATAGCGGCGGCCATCTGCGATCCGGTGGCGATACCGCCCGCAGCCAGCACCGGTGTATCATCACCAATATCGCGCAAGGCATTGCAGACTTCTGGGATCAGCACCATGGTTGCAACATCGCCGGTATGACCGCCCGCTTCGCCGCCCACCGCGATCAGGATATCGACGCCAGCGGCGACCTGACTCATCGCATGTTCCTTGGTGCCGATAAGCGCGGCGACCGGTACGCCATGTTCCCGGCCCATATCGGTCATGACCTGCGGCGGAATACCAAGCGCATTGGCGATCAGCTTGATCGGATGCCGAAAGGCCACTTCCAGCAAGGCACCCGCATTGCCGCCGCGCAGATTGTCTGCACCGACAGCATGTTCCCGGCGAAGCTCTTCGAGATCACCGGGATCGACGCCATGACGCGCCATTATGTCTTTGGAAAATTGCTTATGTTTATCGGGAATCATGGCCAGCGTGGTGTCGACATCGATCTGCTCGCCTTTGCCCTCAACCTTGTTGGGCACGATGATGTCGAGGCCATAAGGCTTGCCATCGACATGATCGTCAATCCAGCTCAGTTCCTCTTCAAGCGTTTCGGGCGTGCAGTTGACGCCGCCAAAAACCCCCATGCCGCCTGCTTTCGAAACGGCTGCGACAACATCGCGGCAATGGCTGAACGCGACGAGCGGGAACTCAATTCCCAACATGTCGCAAATCGGGTTTTTCATTACGCGTCTTCCTCTTCGCCCGCCTCATCAGCGGTAATTTCCATGATCAGGTCATCAGCCGCAATCTGGTTTCCGGCGGCAGCCGCAACGGTTTCGACGGTGCCGTCAATCTCCGCCAAAATCTCATGTTGCATCTTCATCGCTTCCAAAACCGCCAGCTTGTCGCCTTTTGCCACAGCCGCGCCTTGCTCGACGAGTATCTCAAGTAATAGTCCGTGCATCGGTGCAACCACCGTGCCGCCGCCAGCCATATCTTCCATCGCGCTGAGGCCGGTCATGTCGGTCACCGACAGCGATCGCTGCGGCAGCGCGAGATGCAGATTGCGACCGCCCGAATGATAAATGGCATCGACCGTGCGACCGTTGACCCGCAATTTCGCTGTGTCACCGGTGATGGCCAGCAGCGCAATCTGCACCTCTTGTCCAGCACCTTCGACATGATAATGGCCAGGCTGTTTCACATGCACATGAATGGCGCCATCACTGTCAGTTGCTTCGCCAAGGCTCGCATATTGAGTCACGGTTTGCAGGTTGGCATTGGTCGACCAATCAAGCATTTCCGGATTGACGTTGAGGGCCAATCCATGCGCCGCCTGTTGGCGCAATTTATGTTGCAGCACCGCCGCAATGGCAAAAGCATCAAAGTCATGGGCGCCGAGATCAACGCCTTCTTCGCCATAATTTTCGGCGATGAAAGCGGTCGTCGCTTGACCATCGATAAAATCCTGTTTGCCGAGTGCATCGATCAGGAAGTCGCGATTGGTTTTCGGACCGAACAGGGCAGTCTGGGACAAGGCTTTGACCATTTGCCGCCGCGCATCTTCACGGGTTGCGCCGTGGGTGATGATCTTGGCGACCATGCTGTCATAGAAAGGAGAAACTTCGCCGCCGGTGGCGATGCCGCTATCGATGCGGGCCATTTCCGAAGGATGCCATAGGTCGATATAACCGGTGCTGGGCAGGAAATCATCAGCAGGATCTTCGGCATAGAGCCGCACTTCCATCGCATGGCCGGTAAGGGTGACATCATCCTGCGCGACCCCCAGTGGTTCGCCTTGCGCAACCTTGAGCTGCAGCGCGACGAGATCGAGGCCGGTTATTTCTTCGGTGACTGGATGTTCAACCTGCAGCCGCGTGTTCATTTCGAGAAAGTAGAAGCTGCCGGATTGATCGAGCAGAAATTCCACCGTACCCGCGCCGCGATAGTCGACCGCGCGGGCGGCCTCCACCGCTGCTGCACCCATTTCGGCGCGAAGCTCTTCGGTCATCACCGGGCAGGGCGCTTCTTCAATAACTTTTTGATGCCGCCGCTGAACCGAGCAATCGCGTTCGCCCAGATGGATAGTGTTGCCATGGCTGTCGGCAAAAACCTGAATCTCGACATGGCGCGGTTTGATAATCGCTTTTTCAAGGATCAGTTCACCGTTTCCGAAAGCGTTTTCCGCTTCCGATCGCGCGAGTTTGATCGCATTGGGAACCTCATCCTGATCATGGACCAGGCGCATGCCGCGACCACCACCGCCCGCGGCCGCCTTGACCATCAGCGGCACACCAATTTTCGCGGCTTCGGCAACCAATGTGGCATCGGACTGGTCATCATCCTGATAGCCAGGGACGCAAGGCACACCGGCCTCGATCATCGCACGCTTGGATCGTGCCTTGTCACCCATCACATCAATGGCTTTCTCCGGCGGTCCGACAAAGATGATATTTGCGTCGGCACAGGCTTGCGAAAAAGCGGCATTTTCCGACAGAAAACCATAGCCGGGATGGATGGCGTCCGCGCCGCTATCCTTCGCCGCCTGTATGATCGTGTCAATCAGCAGGTAGGATTCATTGACCGGTGCAGGACCGATATGCACTGCGTCATCGGCTTGCCGAACATGCGGCGCATCGGCGTCGGCGTCGGAATAGACCGCTACAGTTCGGATGCCCTGCGCCTTGGCCGTGCGCATGACGCGGCAGGCAATTTCGCCGCGATTGGCAACAAGGAGGGTGGATATTTGTGTCATCTCTGGTTCCTTATTCCGGCTTCACGACCCAATTGGGTTTGCGCTTTTCAAAGAAGGAGGCGACGCCCTCTTTGGCTTCGTCGCTGACCATTCGGTCGGCAAAATTCTCGGCGGCGAGGCGGATGACCTCGTCACGCGGTTTTCCGGCAATCTGGCCCAGCAATTCTTTGGTGGCCGCCACAGCGCCTGGTGCAGCACCGAGTACTTGTTTTCTGAGCTGCATCTCGATGGCTTCCAATCCCGGCACATCGTCCGCAATGAAATCGGCAAAACCCAGTTCATGCGCCTGCGTGCCGTCAAAGCGCGCGGCGGTCAGCATCAATCGGCGGCCGGTTGCATAACCAAGCTTTTGAATAACAAAGGGCGATATCTGTGCCGGGGTCACGCCAATGGCTGTTTCGGTCATCGCAAAACGGGCGCCGGATTCGCAGATGACCACGTCGGCGCAGCAGGACAGGCCAAAGCCGCCCGCCATCGCCGCGCCCTCGATCAGCACGATGACCACTTGCGGCGCGGTGTTGACCAGGTCGAATATTTCCGCCGCTCCCATCGACATCGTGATGGTCGCTTCGCGGTTGCCACTTGCCTGAAAATTCTCTTTGAAATTCTTCAGGTCGGCCCCTGCACAAAACACCCCGCCGCGTCCGCGCAGGGTGATGCCGCGGACCGCACGATCATCACGAACGCCTTTTAAAACAGAGGCTAATTCTGCCACCAAGGCGTCGCTCAGGGCATTGCGATTGTCCGGCTGGTTGAACCAGATGGTGAGCCAGCCTTGTTTGAGTTCCAGTTTTAGTGTCTCGGTTTCAGGGAGCTGGGTCATATCCGTGCCACTCCGAAAGCATTGGGGTGAAGCGTGCGGTTTTGTGATTCAAAAATCGTCTCCAGCGCAAAGCCAAGCACCTTGCGCGTATCCCGCGGGTCGATCACGCCATGGTCGAGTACGCGCCCGGAAGTGAAGAAAGCACTTTCCTGCGCTTCAAAAATATCCCGGATGCGCTGGTTCTGTTTGGCAATGGCTTCTTCGTCGGGCTCGATACCTTTGCGCTGCGCCTGGACCTTCGCGACATGGCTCATGGTATTCGCAGCGGAGGCCCCAGCCATCACACCGGTTTTGGCATTGGGCCATGAGAAGAGAAAATCCGGTTCAAAGGCCACACCGCTCATCCCGTAATTGCCTGCACCAAAGCTTGCGCCAATATAGAGCGAGAGTTTCGGCACGCGCACATTGGACACGGCCTGGATCATCTTGCTGCCCAGCTTGATCATGCCCTTATGTTCGGACTCCGTGCCGACAATATAGCCGGTTGTGTTGTTCAGGAAGATGATCGGCAGTTCCGACTGGTCACAAAGCTGGAAGAAGTGGGTAGCCTTGGCCGCGGCCTCGGGATCGAACGGGCCATTATTCCCAATCAGACCGACCGCATGGCCCATGATGCTTGCCTGCACACAGACGGTGCCGGGCCCATAGCGGCTTTTAAATTCTTCAAAGTCTGATCCATCGACAATCCGCGCCGCGACTTCGCGCACATCATAGGGGATGGTGTAGTCGGTGGGCACAATGCCCGCTATTTCGTCAATATCATAGACGGGTTCTGCATAGTCATTTTGCCGGATCGGCGCGGTATTCTTGTTCCAGTCAATCCGTCCCATCGTGTCGCGGGCAATCTCGATACCGTGCGCATCATCATCCGCCAGATATTCGACGGTGCCGGTGGTACTCGCGTGCATTTCCGTGCCACCCAGTTCACGATCGTCCGCCACTTCGCCTGTCGCCGCGTGGACCAAGGCCGCACCGCCCAAGGCCGCCATGCCATTGTCGCGCACGCCAATCACATAATCCGACATGCCCGGCATATAAGCGCCGCCAGCGGTTGAAGGACCGTGCAGCACGACCATGGTCGGGATACCTGCCGCGCTCAGCCAGGCGAGATTGCGGAACAGCATCCCACCATAGGCCCATAGCTCAACCTTATATTCCATCAGGTTCGCGCCCGCGCTCTCGACGAGATGGATGAAGGGCAATTTCAAATCCTGCGCCATTTTTTGCGCGCCCTTTGACGCATCCCAGCCGCCGGTTGTCGCCGCGCCCGCGCGAATACCGCTATCATCGACCCAGATCATGCAACGCACACCTTTGACAAAACCTATGCCCAGAATAACGCTGCCACCAGGAATGCTGGTGTCGGGATTGGGATCCTCAACCAGATAATTGGCCATATTATAAAGCTGTAAAAACGGCATGCCGGGATCGAGCAGCCGGATCAGCCGTTCATGCGGGGTTAGCTGGCCACGTTTTTCAAAAGTCGGGCGGCGTTTTTCGGATGCCGCCACGGCGCGCTCTTCCAGGCTGCGCAATTGTTCAATCAGCGCCAGCATATCCTTGCGGTTCTGGACAAAGCTTTCGGAACTGGTGGATATTTTCGATTTAAACTGGGGCATGTTCAAAGCGCCTTTGCCAAAGAAGATTGGAGTGATTGCGGTATGGAAACGGGAGCGGCGAGCAGGATCTGGGCATAGCTCTTACCCTGCGGATCATTGCGCATGGATGCAACCCCGCCGCCGCCGAGAATGTCATGGAGCAGAAAATTGATCGCGCCGGTGCCGGGCATATAGAAACGCTCCACGCTGTCCGATGCTTCGGGTTTCGCCAGGAAATGGGCAAAGCGTTCGCGCACCATATCTTCGCTCAGCGCCGCCCAGATATAGGGCGCGAATTTGGGATCGCGCGGCAAGATGCCGATATTGGATTTGTCACCTTTGTCTCCGGACCGGCCCCAGGCAAGAGCGATCAGAGGCACCTCTGTCATCGGCTCTGTGTTGCCAGGACGCGCAGGAGGATCAGGGCGTTGGATAGATGCGGCATCAAAAGCTGCTCCCTTGGCTTCGGCAAATTCTTGGCTACCATCGCCAACCGTCACCGAAATAGAAACTTCGGATTTAGGTACCAGCAAGGAAAACAACCGTACAACCGGAGAGGGCTTAGGCCTCCCACCAGCGAACAGCGCCAGCCCGGGAGGCGTCGCAAGGCCCATACCAGTTGCTTCCTTGAGCAGCAACATGGTTGCTTGGGGATCGCGATGTTTGACGCCGATTTTCAGAACCAGTTCACGGGTTTCCGCAGCCTGCCCAAACGCTCCGAAATGACTATCGTCGCCCAGTGTCTCAATCAGCACCTCATCAAAATCACCGGCATTGGAAGCGCGCAATTTGGTCCGTGTCCGCTTCAGTGCATTTTTGGCAAAGCTTTCCGCTTTTCTTTTCGCATCCATGCCGATGAAGAAAAAAGGTGCGACCATTTTCCAGCCATCGGAGTAGGTGGCACAGGTCTTGTAGCTATCCGGCGCGGCATGACCGATGGCATCGGAAACGGCGACGCGATTATCGCTCAGCTGCTCCAAAGTCACCGCGCTGAAATCGCAAACCACGTCCGGCAACATATACGCTTGCGGATCGCCAATTTCATAGAGCATCTGCTCGCCGACCGTGCCGATATTGACGATACCGCCTGTGCCTTCCGGCTTGGTGGCGATGAAGCTGCCGTCCCCGGAAATTTCCGCAATAGGATAACCGGCATTGTCCATGCTGTCCGCAATACTTTCCCAATCGGTGAAATTGCCGCCGGTCGCTTGTGGCCCACATTCCAATATGTGCCCGGCCAGGCTTGCCCCCGCCAGCTGGTTCAGGTCATCACGGCTCCAACCAAATTCATGGATGCAGGCCCCCAATGTCACCGAACTATCAACACAGCGGCCGGTGATCACAATATCCGCGCCCTGATCGAGCGCGGCTGCAATCGGAAAAGCGCCGAGATAGGCGTTGATGCTGGCGATATTTTCCGGGTCCGGAAATGCTTCGCCCGAAAACATTTCGCGGCGACTGGAAAATTCTGCTGCCCGGGATGTAAGGTCATCGCCCGTCACCACGGCGACTTTAAGATCCAGTCCGGCATCTGCAATCACCGCCTGCACCGCTGCCGCGCATGCGACAGGATTGGTCCCGCCTGCGTTGGAAATCAGCTTGATACCCTGTTTCGCAATGGCACCAATATGCGGTTTGATCACCGCGGAGACGAAATCCGTCGCATAGCCCAGGTCCGGATTTTTGGCCCGCGCCCGCGCCATGATCGACATGGTGATTTCCGCCAGATAATCGAAGACAATATAATCCAGACCGCTGCCAGTCTCTGCCGCTTTCAGAAGTTGCGGCACAGCCATATCGGACTCGCCCCAAAAGCCACTGGCCCCGCCAATCCGTATCATCTTGTCAGCCGTCATATACTGGTCTCTCCTGAAACCAACTTGGGTCAAGTTGCGCGACTTATCAACCCGTTATTGTCCCCTAGCGGAGCATAAAAAAGGGCTCCGGTGAGGGAGCCCTTTTTCGTTCTTCTGTTAACGTGGCTTATGCCGCTTTGTAAAAGCTCTCGCCCGCGTCCGCTTTTTCACGGAAACTCATCGGCGGCTTGAACCGCTCGCCATATTTTTGGGCGAGCATATCGGCGGTGCGCACAAAATTATCGACGCCGATGGTATCAATATGGCTCATCGGACCGCCGGTCCATGGTGCAAAGCCCCAACCGAATATCGCGCCAAGATCAGCGGATTGCGGATCGGAGACCACACCTTCGTCAAAACATTGCGCCGTGGCAATCAGCTGGATGTACATCAACCGCTGTTTGACTTCCTCAACCGTTGGCTGGTTTTCGGCGAGCGGGAAATGCTCTTTCAGGCCGGGCCATAGTTTCTTGGAACCATCATCGGCATATTCATAGAAACCGCCACCGAAACGACGGCCGCGACGGTCGATCTTCTTGACCATCAACTCCATCAGGTCCTCGGTCCCGCTAGGAATATAGGCGTCGCCCATTTCTTCCTTGGTTGACGTCATGATGTCGTAACCCAGTTGCAAGGTGGTTTCATCGACAATTGCCAGCGGACCGATAGGCATTCCCATGGAAATGGCGGCATTTTCAATCAGCGCCGGGTTCACACCTTCGGCCACCATCATTGTTGCTTCATTGGCATATGGCGGGAAGACGCGGTTGGTATAGAAACCGCGGACATCTTTCACGACAATCGGTGTCTTGCGAATCCGCGCATTATAATCAAGCGCTACCGCCAAGGCCTTGTCACCAGTTTCTTCGCCGGGGATGATTTCCAGCAATGGCATTTTCTCAACTGGTGAGAAAAAGTGCATGCCGATAAACTGATCCGGCCGTTCGCTGTTTTTTGCGAGACCCGTGATTGGAAGCGTGGAGGTGTTGGAGGCGAAGACCACATCCTTGCCAATGACTGCTTCGGTTTTCTTGATCACGTCGGCTTTGACATCGGGACGTTCAAACACCGCTTCGATAATCAGGTCGACATCTTTGAGATCGTCATAATTATCGGTCGGGGTGATCCGGGCCATGAAGGCATCGGCTTTTTCCTGCGTCATCTTGCCGCGCTTCACGCCTTTGTCGACAATCTTCTGGCTATAGTCGATCGCCTTTTGCGCTTCTTCCATATTGCGGTCGAGGACGATGACATTCATGCCGCCCTTGGCCGTCACATGGGTGATGCCTGAGCCCATCAGACCAGCGCCGAGAACGCCGACTGTCTTGAGATCGGTAGGCGGAACGCCTTCGGGACGCATAGCGCCTTTGTCCGCCGCCTGCTTGTTCACAAACAAAGTGCGGATCATGTTCTTGGCTTGTGGGCCGGAGAGCAGCTTGGTGAAATATTTGCTTTCCACTTTGAGCGCGGTATCGATGGGCAGCATCGAACCTTCATAAAGGCAGGACAGGATCGCCTTAACCGCTTCGTAATTGCCCTTGCTCTGTTTCAGCGCCATTGCCGAAGAACCGAGGTAAAGCGGCACAGCGCGTGGGTCCATGGAACCGGCACCACCAGGGAATTTCCAGCCTTTCTTGTCCCAAGGAGCAGAGGCTTTCGGATTGGCTTTGACCCACTCTTTGGCCTTGGCGACAACGTCTTCGGCAGGGACGACTTCATCGACAATCTTCTGCGCAAGCGCCGCCTGCGGGTTCATCGGCTGACCCATCATGATCGCCATGCCAGCAGCTTGCAATCCTGCAAGGCGCGGCAGACGCTGGGTTCCGCCGCCACCGGGTAGCAGGCCAACTTGAACTTCAGGAAGGCCGAGCTGCAATTTCGGATGATCGGCACAGACGCGATAGTGGCAGGCCAGAGCCAGTTCCAGACCGCCGCCCAGAGCCAGACCGTTAATGGCGCAGGCAACCGGTTTCGCATGCGCCTTGCCTTTGAGCAGGTCTTTCGCGTTGTTGCCGCCCGTTTCCATCTTGCGCAAGATGGCGTTCAATCCCCAGGCTTGTTCAAACGCTTCTTTCATCGTTTCGGCCTTGGAAGAGCCAAGCATGTTGAGGTCGGCACCGGCGAGGAAACCGGATTTCTTGCCTGAGGTAATCACAGCGCCTTTGATATCGTCATTGGCAATCAGCTCGTCGACGAATTTCGGGAAGTCGGCCATCAAGCCTTCATTCCAGACGTTCATCGACTGGCCGGGAAGGTCGATGGTGACAAGGGCAATGCCATCGCTGTCAATATCGACGGTGAGTGTTTCGTAAGTCATGTATTTTGTCCTGCTAAATATGGGATTGGAGTGATTGGAGGCTGTCGCCGCGCTTTAGTTCACTCGCTCAATGATGGTGGCAATGCCCATGCCGCCGCCGATGCACAGCGTCGACAAAGCGGTCTGTTTGTTGGAGCGCTCCAGCTCGTCCAGCACCGTACCGAGGATCATCGCACCGGTCGCACCCAAAGGATGGCCCATGGCAATCGCGCCGCCATTCACATTGATATCGCTATGATCGACATTCATCGCTTCCATGAAGCGCAGGACCACGGCAGCAAATGCCTCGTTCAATTCCCACACGTCAATATCGCTGGCATCCATGCCCGCGCGCTTAAGCGCTTTTTGGGCAGCAAATTCAGGGCCGGTCAGCATGATGGTTGGCTCAGATCCGATCGAAGCCATGGAGACAATCCGCGCCCGAGGTTTCAGGCCATATTTTGTGCCCGCTTCTTCGTTACCGATCAGCACGGCTGCGGCACCATCAACGATACCGGAGCTGTTGCCGGCATGGTGGACGTGATTCATTTTCTCGACATCAGGATGTTTGAGGATCGCGACATCGTTAAAGCCGGGCATCTGCTCTCCCATCATCTGGAAGGCAGGGTTGAGCGAACCCAAAGACTGCATGTCGGTTTCGGGGCGCATCAACTCGTCATGGTCGAGAACGGTTTCGCCAATGACATCCTTGATCGGCAGGATGGATTTTTCGAACCGCTTTTCTTCCCAGCTTTTGCCAGCGCGTTTCTGGCTCTCGACCGCATAGGCGTCGACATCATCGCGGCTATAGCCATATTTGGTGGCGATCAGGTCGGCAGAAATGCCCTGCGGCACGAAATATTCCTGAAAGACCAGAGTCGGGTCAGCCATACCGCCGAGACCGTCGCTGCCCATCGGGATGCGGGACATCGACTCAACGCCGCCGCCAACGGCCAGATCGGCTTCGCCCGATTTTACCTTGCCGGCTGCGATGTTCACTGCTTCGAGGCCGGAACCGCAGAAACGGTTAACCTGAATCGCGGAGGTTGTGTCGGCATAGCCCGCTTTGAGGGCTGCCATACGGCTGATCACGGCGCCTTGCTCACCCACGGGAGAGACGCAGCCATAAGCAATATCTTCGACTTCATGACCGTCCAGTTCGTTGCGGTCATTGACCGACGCGAGCACCTGGGATGCGAGATCAAGAGCGGTGATTTCGTGCAAGCTGCCGTCGCTGCGGCCTTTCCCGCGCGGGCTGCGCACAGCGTCATAAATATAGGCTTCGGTCATGCGATATTCCTTATTTTGAAAAAATCTGAACTATTAAATGCATAGCTAATGTTGCGCTGCAGCACAGTCAAGCAGTTTACGTAAACGTCAATCGCGAAAGATAGGCGACTCGCCTTGTCTTTCTTGTGCTTCTGGTCAGTCTAACCGAGGCGATGGCCTATTCAAGCCAGAACCTTGTTCGAGACAGGCCCTATTCCAGGATGCTTTGATATTTCTGGCTGAAGACATCGCGCCCAACAATATAGCGCATGATCTCGCTGCTGCCGGCATAGATACGGCTCATCCGTGCATCGGTGAAGATGCGGCTGATCTCATATTCCTTCATATAGCCCGCGCCGCCATGCAATTGCAGGCCCAGATCCGCCATTTCCCATTCAATTTCACTGCCAAGCATCTTGCCCTTCGCCGCGATATTGGCGTTGAGCCCGCCTTGGTTATGCACTTCGACGCAATGGTCGATATAGACCTGCAGCATATCGATCTTGGCATCCATCTCTGCCATCTTGAACTGGGTGTTCTGCATGTCCGACAGCTTCTTGCCGAAGACATCGCGTTCCATGACAAATTCGCGGGTCACGTCGAAGGCCCGGCGCGCAGAAGCGCCATAACCGACCATGCCGATCAGTCGTTCCTCGGCCAAGCCTTCCATCAGATGGACAAATCCCTTGCCCGGTGTACCGAGCTGGTTCTCTTTCGGAATTTTGACGTTGTTGAAGAAAAGCTCGGCCGTGTCCTGCGCATGCAGTCCGATTTTCTCCATATTCTGGCCGCGCTCAAACCCATCCATGCCGCGCTCAACAATCAGCAAGACCATGGCATGCTTGTCGTCGACGCCTGCCATTTTTGCAGCGACAATCACGACATCAGCGTTAATGCCATTGGAAATATAGGTTTTGGAGCCGTTCAGCACCCAATGATCGCCCATATCGGTGGCCGTGGATTTCATGCCCGAAAGATCGCTACCTGCGCCGGGCTCGGTCATGGCGACCGCCAATATGGTTTCGCCGCTGACGCATTTGGGCAAGAAGCGCTCACGCTGCTCCTCGTTTCCGATATTCTTGAAATAGGGCCCAACGAGGCGGCTGTGCAGCGTATTATACCATTCGGCGCAGCCCGCACGGGTGGTTTCTTCGATAATGATCTGCTCATAGCGGAAATCATTGTCACCCATGCCGCCATATTTCTCATCCGGCCAGATCATCAGGAAGCCCTGATCACCGGCTTTCTTGAAAATTTCGCGGTCGACAATCCCGGCCTCACGGAATTCATCCATCCGCGGTGCAACCTCATCGGCGAGAAAGCGCCGATAGGCATCGCGGAACATATGCTGTTCTTCGGTAAATTTACGCATGGGAGAAGTCCTTCAATATTTAGCGGTTCATCATCATTGTCATTGCAGGTCGCGATAACGAATTCGTTTTAATCGGTCAATTAAAACACGGCTTAACTGGACCCGGCAACCTGTTCTTTTGACCATGATCTCGCGCCATAGTTGACCGTTGCAATTATTTGAAAAGGCTTGTTAAGAGTGTCCATGGCGAAAAACGACGACAAACCCTTTATCCTGGGCCTTGGTGGAACGACCAACCCATATAGCTCGACCGAACAGGCATTGGCGATTGCGCTAAAGACCGCTGCCGATGCTGGCGCTGAAACGGAATTGTTTGGATCAGCCAAGCTTTGTGCCCTGCCACATTATCGTTCTGACCCGGCGGGATTAAACGAGACGGGCAAGGCGCTCGTCAAAGCCGTTCGTCGTGCCGATGGCATAATCTTGGCGAGCCCGGGCTATCACGGTACGATCTCCGGCCTGGTCAAAAATGCTGTCGATTATATCGAGGAAACCGCTGGTGATGAGCGGGTCTATCTGGATGGTTTGCCGGTTGGACTGATCGTTACCGCTTATGGGTGGCAAGCCACTGGCTCAACGTTGGCTGCGATGCGGTCGATCGTTCATGCGCTGCGCGGTTGGCCGACTCCTTTGGGCGTTGGAATAAACGCCTCAGGCGGCATCTTTAAAGACGGTGTCTGCGCAGATGAAGCGGTCAATGAGCAACTTCGTCTCGTCGCGCAGCAGGTCATGCGCGGCTCGCACCGGCGACAATATCTGACGCAATAATCAGTCCGGCGGCAAGTTGCCGTAAAAATCCCGATACCAACTGACAAAGCGTTTCAAGCCATCTTCCAGCATGACTTTCGGCTCATAACCGGTCAGCGCATGGAGCTTGGACACATCAGCATAGGTCGCTGTGACATCGCCGGGCTGCATGGGCCGCATGATTTTCTCTGCTTCCATGCCGAGGGCCTGTTCTAAGGCTTTGATCATTTCCATCAGACCGACCGGCCGGCTGTCACCGATATTCAATACCCGATGTTCGCCAGAGGCTGGTGGATTGTCCAGCGACCCCAAAATGCCGTCAACAATGTCATCAATATAAGTGAAATCCCGTGCCATTTTGCCTTCGCCGTAAACTTCAATAGGCTCGCCAGCGAGGATCTTTTTGGTAAAGCCGAAATAGGCCATATCCGGCCGGCCCCAGGGGCCATAGACGGTGAAAAAGCGCAGTCCTGTTTGGGGAAAACCGTAAAGCTTTGCATAAGATGCGCTCATCAATTCGCAGGAGCGTTTGGTAGCGGCATAGAGCGATACTGGGTCAACCGCCGGTTCTTCTTCAACAAAACCCTCTCCGCCCATGGGTTTGTCGCCATAGACTGAACTGGAAGACGCGTAGACCAGATGCTCGAAATCGGGCGCATGACGGCTCGCTTCGAGCAGGCTTAAATGGCCTTCCAGATTGGACTTTTGATAGGCAAACGGATTTTCAATACTATAGCGCACGCCGGCTTGCGCAGCGAGATGGATGATGCGTTTCACGCCATTATCTTCCACCAGTTTACGCACGCCCTCGGCATCCGAGACATCCAGTTCCGCAAATTCAAACCCTGGCAATTCCTGCAGATTTTCAAGCCGTGCCGCTTTTAGCTTCGGATCATAATAGTCATTCAGATTATCGATGCCGATAACGCTCTCTCCGCGCGCGATCAGCTGTTGAGAAACCGCGTGGCCGATAAACCCTGCAGCACCGGTAACCAATATGGTGTCCGAACGACCCGATTGATCATCCATTTGGTTCATAGATTCATTCCTCGGTCATTCGGGATCATATTCCTGCGCAGTAACAGCAAAAAATACAGATTTCCAATGGAGTGACTTCGGTTCAGCCCGTTTATCCATCAAATCGGGCAACATAGTCGTCAATATTACGAAGGGATTGCGCTATGGTTTCCTCGTCGAGAAACGATCCGCGGAAACTATTTTTAGCTAGCGCGATAATGTCATCCTTGTCGAGGTCCAGGGCAGATGCCGTCGCCTCGTAATTATCATTGAGATATCCGCCAAAATAGGATGGGTCGTCGGAATTGACGGTGGCGCGCAGGCCAAGGCCGAGCATCTTTTTCAACGGATGGTCCTTGAGGTCATTCACCACGCACAACGACAGATTAGATAACGGACAGACAGTTAGCGTCATTTGATTGTCTTGCAGTCTTTCAACAAGCCGAGGATCTTCCAGTGACCGGTTGCCGTGATCCATCCGCTCGATTTTCAAAACGTCCAGAGCTTCCCAGACATAGTCCGGTGGCCCTTCTTCGCCGGCATGGGCCACTGCCTTGAGGCCAAGGGCTTTGGCCTTGGCAAAGACCTTCGCAAATTTGGAAGGCGGATGACCCAGTTCGGATGAATCAAGCCCGACCCCGGATATTCTATCCAGATAGGGTGCTGCCTCTTCCAGCGTTGCGAGCGCATCTTCTTCGCTCAAGTGACGCAGGAAGCACATGATCAGCTGCGATGATATATTCAGGTCTGACTGCGCATCATCCATTGCGCGTAATATGCCGTCTATTGCGGTTGAAAAGGTAACTCCGCGCTCGGTATGACCCTGCGGATCAAAGAATATCTCGGCATGTATGGCGTTGTCAGCGTGGATACGCTGGAAATAGGCCATGGTCAGGTCATAGAAATCCTGCTCGGTGCGCAGGACATTCATCCCCTGATAATAGATATCGAGAAAATCCTGCAGGTTGGAAAAAGCATAGGCTTTGCGGACCTCTTCGGCGGAGGCGAATGGAATATCGATGGCGTTACGCTGGGCCAGCGCGAACATCATTTCCGGTTCAAGCGAGCCTTCGATATGCAAATGCAGTTCTGCTTTCGGGATACCGGCAATAAAGGCCTGACGCTGTTCTGGGGATGCAAAGGACATATCTAGCTCTTGATCATGACAGGGTTGGGGATTTCTTCTTCATCAAAGATAATCGCAGCATCCGGCTTGTTTGCGCAAATCTCTTCTTTGGTCAGCCCGTCCAGTTCATGCGGAAAGATCAGCCAGTCCTCGGTTTCGTGGATGAAGAAATCAGGATTCAGGGCTGTCTTGTTGCGCGAAGGCTTGCTGTAAACCGTAGCCACGCGAACATCTCGGGGCATATTGTGACGGCATCGCTCACCAAGCTCTTTCAGGAACGCTTCGATGCTCCGACCGCTGTCGAATACATCATCGACAATCAGCAAATTGTCTTCGGGGTTCAGCGTGTCGATCAAATAGCCGAGTGCAAATACCCGTACCGACCGTTCCTGCTTATCAATACCGGAATAGGAAGATGTCCTTATGGCAATATGATCCGTCGAGACGCCATGAAATTCCAATATCTCCTGCACCGCAATGCCTACCGGTGCACCGCCGCGCCAGATGCCGACAATATGGGTCGGCGAAAAATCGCTTTTCAATATCTGCATGCCCAGCCGAAAGCTGTCCGACAACAAGGCGTCGGCGGTTATGTAGGTTTTTGTGATAGATGTTTCTGGGGTCATATTGATCACATTCTCCGACAGCCTTGGGGAATGCCATCGCAATAAAATCCTAGGATATTATCGCATTAGCATTATGCAGGAAGATAAGTAGCCGCTGTTTCAAACATGATAAACCCATATTTCCCGGAGAGCCAAAAATGACACTGATCGTCCACCATCTCAACAATTCACGGTCTCAGCGGATATTATGGCTGCTTGAAGAAATCGGCTGCCCCTATGAAATCCGCCATCACCAACGCGATTCCGTAACCAATCAGGCTCCGCCTAGCCTGACTGCACTGCATCACTTGGGCAAGTCGCCAATGATTGAAGATGATGGCCGCATGATCATCGAATCCGGCGCAATTGTTGAACATGTTTGCGCGCATCATGGTGGCAGCCAATATGTTCCAGAGCGCGGGACGGATGATTATATCCGTCATCTCGAACTGATGCATTTTGCCGAGGGGTCGGCGATGACACCGATTTTATTGAACCTTTATGTTGGCCGTCTGGAAGAGGCGGGTGCGCCGCTGATGCCGCGGATCAATGAACAGCTCACCAGCCACTTTGATTTTATGGAAAGCGAACTCAGCCCGTCAGGACATTTCATTGGTGATAGCCTCAGCGCCGCCGATTTCATGCTTAGCTTCCCGGCGGAGGTGGCGATTGCCCAAGGCCGCGCGGAAACCCATCCAAAGCTGGCCGCATTTGTTAAAGAGATACAATCCCGGCCAGCTTATCAACGAGGCCTTGAAAAAGGCGGAGAATATAGTTTCGCCATGCGTTGAGATCGGCGGCACAATAAAAATGCAATAGCTCCGTCATAGCAGAGTCACGAACAACGCATATTTTTGGAACAAGTGATCCCTAGGGCACCCTCAAACCGAGGGAGTTCTAAAAAATGCCTGCACCGAAAAATATCCGCCGCCTTGCTATCTGTTCCGCACTGCTTGCTACAGCCGCCATGCCAACATCTGCCTGGGCTGGTACGATTATTGGTACTGTCAGTGAAGGCAGTGCGACGCAGGGCCTGCAATCGGCCGAACTGCGTATCGTAGAGCTCGACCGCGTTGCCCGATCGGGGCGTGGCGGTACCTATCGTTTCCCCGGCGTTCCGGCTGGGACCTATACGATTGAGGCCCGCTATATCGGAGCCGACATGGTCACGGCCAAAGTTGATGTGCCAGAATCCGGCAATGTCCGGATTGATCTGGTCATGCAGGGCATCGGCCGGAACGAAATTCTCGTCATCGGACAGGCCGCCAATCAAGCCAGCGCCTTGTCACGCCAGCGCGCGGCGGACGGCGTCGTCAGCGCATTGACGCGCGACTCTGTGGGTCAGTTTCCTGATCAGAATGTGGCTGAATCGCTGCGCCGGCTGCCGGGTCTGAACGTGCTCAATGACCAGGGCGAAGGTCGCTTCGTTTCTGTCCGCGGGCTCGATCCCAATCTCAACAGCAGTTCGATCAACGGCGTGCGTCTACCATCCCCTGAATCGGACATTCGCTCGGTTGCGCTTGATGTGATTTCCAGCGACCTGATTGAATCGATTGAAGTCAAAAAATCTCTGACGCCGGATATGGACGGCGACACTATTGGCGCATCGATCGAGATCAACACAGTCAGTGCCTTTGACCGCAAGAAAGACCTTCTGTCGGTTAAAGTAGAAGGCAGCTATAATGATCTGCGTGACGTCGCCTCTCCCAAAGCGAGTATCGACTTTTCCACGCGCCTAAGCGACAATTTGGGCATCGCCGGGGGACTATCTTACTATAATCGCCGGTTTGAAACCGATAACGTCGAGGCCGAAGACTGGACCACAACCGATGAAGGTTTCGGTTATGCCGAAGAGGTCCAATATCGTGATTATGATGTGCAGCGGGAACGGATCAGTGCCTCCCTGTCGCTCGACTTCCGGGCGAGTGATGACACCAGCTTATACATCCGCGGAATTTACAGTCAGTTTGATGATCAGGAGTTTCGGCGGCGGAACATCTTCAAGCTGGGTGATGCCACGGTAACCGGCGTGGATGCCGATAGCGTGTCATTTTCCGATGCGGGCGGTGAAATTGAGATTGAACGCGACATCAAGGATCGTCAGGAAGAACAGAAAATCCGTTCCATCGCCTTGGGCGGGGAAACCAATACCGGGCCATGGACCATCGAATATTCGGCGAGCTGGGCGAAATCCAGTGAACTGGAAGACGGTTCGGTTGATCCAACCGTCTTCATCAGAGGCTTTGAGGATAATGGTCTCGATGTGCTATTCGACTATAGTAACAACAAAATCCCGCTCTTTAGTTATCTCAGTGGACAAGACATAGCGACCGACCCATCGGGCTATGGTCTGGATGAAATTGAATTTACCAAGCGCTCGGATTCTCAGGATGAGGAATATGCGGCGCAATTTGATGTTGGCCGTCAATTCGCGATGGGCAGTGGTGATTTTACCGTTCAGGCCGGTTTCAAAGGACGTTGGCGGGAGAAATCCTATAATCTCGATGTCGAATTTTACGAAGATCCGACCGGGGCTTATAATCTTGGTGATGTGCTTGGTTTTCCAACCTATCGGATTACCGATATCAGCCCGCTCCCCAGCTTTCGTGATGCGAGTAATTTCTTCTTCGACAATTTTGACCTGTTTGAATTGCAGCCGGATGATTCGATTTTCGATTCTGCAGCAGGCGATTATGTCGCTGACGAAGACATTCTTGCGGGCTATCTGCTCGGCCGGTGGGACAGCGATACGCTGCGGGTAATCGGTGGAGTTCGTTACGAAAACACCAAAACCGATCTCAGCGGCAACCGGATTGATGAGGATGGACCGACCATCACGCCGGTGCAGTTTTCCAATGACTATGACAACTGGCTACCAAGCCTCAACGTCCGTTTCGAGCCGCAGCGCAATCTAGTGTTTCGTGCCGCAGCCTATCGCAGTCTCGTGCGGCCCAATCTTGCCGACTTGGCACCGCGATTTGAACTCAGCGATGATAATGAAGGCGATTTCGGCAATCCCGATCTGCGCCCCTATCGTGCCTGGAATTTCGATGCCTCGGCCGAATATTATTTCAGCAACAATGGAGCGATTTCGGCCAATTTCTTCTACAAGGACGTCAAAGATTTTATCGTTGATTCCTTTGACGAGGATGGCGGCGTTTTTAATGGGATCACCTTCGAAGAAGCAGTCATTCCGATCAACGGCGATAGTGCGACCATCAAAGGCGTGGAGCTGAGCCTCAGCCAGGCCCTGACATTCCTGCCTTCGCCGCTCGATGGGTTTTTGGTGCAGGTCAACTACACTTATACTGACGCCGAAGGCACATTGGATGACGGCCGGGATATTCCGCTGCCGGCTTCATCCAAACATACGCTCAACGCGGTTCTGGGATATGAAAAGGGGCCGTTTAGCTTTCGATTGGCGGGGACATATCGCGACAAATATCTCGATGAAATCGGCGCGTCAGCGGAAGATGACCGAATTGTGGCCAGCCATTTCCAGCTGGACGCCAGCGCCAAATATCGGGTGAACAAGAATCTGCAATTTTTCCTCGAATGGGTGAATATCAATGATGAACCCTATTTTGCTTATCAGAATCGCGATAACCGCCGCCGGTTGCTGCAATTTGAGGAATATAGCTGGACCGCCAAATTTGGCGCGAAGATGAATTTTTGATGCGTAGATATACTATATCGCCGCTCGCAATGTTGGCGAGCCTGTCTTTGGTAGCTGGCTGCAGTGAACAGTCTGTCCCGACAGCTGATGTCATCGCCGTGCCGGCTGTGGCCGAAACGGATAGCGTCGGCACAGTCGGTGATGATGCGGCTGACGATCCTGCAATATGGCGAAACCCGGACGACCCCTCGCAGAGTCTGGTCATCGGGACGGATAAAAAGGCGGGCATCCATATCTTTGATTTGCAGGGCCGCCAAAAGTCGTTCCTCGCCGCTGATGCAGTGAATAATATCGATATCAGAACGGTATCCTCCGATGCCGGCGAGGTGATCCTGGTCGGCGCAAGTGATCGCAGCGATCGCAAGCAGCCCCGGCTCGCGCTCTACACACTCGATAGCGAGAATATAAAGTTGAACCCGCTGGCCAATGTTCCGGTTGGCACGGGTGAGGCTTATGGGTTTTGCCTTGGTATGTTGGGCGATGGTGACGTGCGGGCTTTCATTGTGACCAAAGAAGGCACCATTATAGACATGTCAGTCAGGCTTTCGGAGAATGCACCGTCCGTTGACGTCAACCGCATGTTCCAATTGGAAACCCAGCCGGAAGGCTGCGTGGTCGATGATCGCACCGGCATGCTCTATGTCGGTGAAGAAAATGTCGGGATCTGGTCGTTTGATCTCAATCAGGAGCAGCCTCAACCGGTGCAATTCGCTGTACTTAAGGCGGGAGAGCTGACCGCGGATGTGGAAGGACTGGCGCTGGCTCCGGAGGGTGACACCGGGGGCTATTTGCTGGCATCGAGTCAAGGCGATAACAGCTTTGCTGTTTACGATCTGGAAAGCGGGAAGTTTCGCTCGCGCTTTGTCGTAGAAGATGGTGAGATAGACTCAACATCCGATACGGATGGCATCGAGCTGATACTCGGTGATTTCGGTCCCGACTATCCCGGCGGCCTATTTGTTGCGCAAGATGGTGACAATGGAGAGGGCACGCAGAATTTCAAATTTCTGTCCTGGGACGCGATACGAAAGGCCTTAAATCTCTAGCAAGCCATCAGTCTATCTCTGGCTAGAGATTGAAAACCCGGCGGGCATTGCCAAACAGAAAAGCATCCTGTTGTTCTGGTGTAAGGTCCAGCTGATCCAGATGTTGCAGGCATTGCTGCGGAGACAACATCGGCCAGTTCGTACCAAACATCACCCGCTTGGACCCGAGGCCCTTCATGAAGCTTATGAAGTCAGCGGGAAGACGATGAACGGCATAGGCCGATGTATCGACATGGAAATTGGGAAATTTGATGGTGAGCGAGATCAACTCGTCAATCCATGGAAATCCGACATGACCGCCTACTACGACCAGTTCGGGAAAATCGAGCAAGACATCTTCTAGATAAGGAATAGGGCGGCCTGTTTCTGATCGCAGCAGCGGTCCAGTATGTCCTATTTGTGTGCAAAATGGTACGCCGAGGTCAACGCAGGCGGCATAGATTGGATAATAGCGGCGGTCATTAGGCGGCAAGTCCCACAGCCACGGGACCACCCGTACACCGACAAATTTTTCCCCATCCACCCATTGCCGGATATCCCGGACCGCTTGCATGGGATTGGTGAGGTCCACTGTCGCAAGGCCGCGGAAGCGATCTGGCGCGCTGTCAATTTGATCGCTCACCTCTTCATTGCTGATTAGCGACCCTTGCGGACCATGCCATGCCGATAGCAGCGAGATATCGACGCCAGCCTTGTCCATTGCTTGTAAGGTTGTTTCGGTTGTCGGGATTAACGGTTCGCCAGACTGGCCAGTCCATCGCAGCAATGTTTCCAGCCAAGGGGCCTTGGCCATCCGCTCCGTCGTCATCTGCGACCAGACATCTATCGCACCCATTTTGATCTCCTCTTGCAAATAAACTACATATGTGTAGTAATAAATCGAAAGGATTGTCAATATCGAAAGGAAATGCATGTCGGCATCAGAGCATCGTCTCTATTTTTTGCTGCAACTGGTCGCGCATCGCCTGAAAAAACGGGCAGACGGGGCATTGAAAGATTCTGCTGGTCTGACAACGGCGCAAGCAGCGGCCTTATCGATAATCGCGAAAGACGGACCGGTCACACAGCGCTTTGTGGCCGACAAATTGTCGCAAAGAGAAAGTGCCGTGATGACGATGGCAAGTCGCCTATTGGCAGCGGACTATATCAGCAGGAAACGATCACCTTCAGATGGCAGGGCGTGGGAACTTGCCATAACGCAAAAAGGATTGGCCGCGTTGAGCGATATTAAGGCACCGTTTGGCGAGATAAACGCATTGCTCGATAAAAATATCGATGCGCAAGACACCGAACGATTGGCGGCAAGTTTGAAGAACATATTGGCCGCGCTGGATGACTAACGAAATGGATAGAAAGAGATAAGCAATGCCAAGCCGCAAGAGAGTTGAGCAATTTATTCACGCCGTGGTGCATGGCGATCATGCCGAGGCTATAAAAGAATTTTACCATGTCGACGCAACGATGCAGGAAAATTGTGCACCGCCACGATGTGGTCGCGATAACCTGATAGCGCATGAGAAAAAGGCAATGGGTAGCCTGCAAGAGATGAAAACGCATCCACCTAAAACGGTGCTGGTAGACGGCGATAATGTGATGATCCTATGGACATTCGATGCGACGGACAAGCAAGGTGTGACGCGTAGACTCAATGAAATTGCTTATCAGATCTGGTCGGCCGATGGCATTATGAAAGAACGATTTATTTATGATAGCGCAACCGCTTGGCAGGTTGTTGAACCGGGTTGATCCTAAAACCCAATCGCGCTCTATATCTTTCCCAAGCCTTCCTCTAACGTCCTGAAAAAACCGTTTGAACAGGACATAAAATCTATGAATCTCAAAGACAAAATCATCGTCATTACCGGCGGCGCAAGCGGTATTGGTGCCGCGATGGCACGGCGCTTTGCTGCCGAGGGAGCCAAACATGTGATTTGCGCCGATCGCGATCTTGTTGGTGCACAATCGGTCGCGGATGATATTGGCGGAACCGCCATACAAACGGATGTGTCTTTGGAGGCTGATATCACATCGCTCATCGAGTCGGTGGAAAAGGACATCGGTCCGATCGATCTGTTTGTTTCCAATGCCGGTATCATCATGGAAGGCGGCGCTGAAGTAGCTGATGATGATTGGCAGAGGATCTGGGACATAAATGTTCTGGCTCATATTCGGGCGGCCCGCACACTCGTTCCCGAAATGCTTGCGCGTGGCGGGGGCTATATCTTGAGCACGGCCTCTGCCGCCGGGCTGCTCGCGCAAATTGGGTCAGCACCCTATTCGGTTACTAAACATGCTGCGGTCAGTTTTGCAGAATGGCTGGCGATCACCCATGGTGATGACGGGCTGAAAGTATCCGTGCTTTGTCCGCAAGGTGTTGCCACTTCGATGACGGCAGATATTGATACATCAACAGTGGCGAAAGACGGTATGTTATCGGCCGAAGCAGTTGCGCAGATTACGCTGGATGCCATTGAAGAAGAGCGCTTCCTGATCATGCCGCATCCGCAAGTTGCGGACTATATTAAACAGAAAGGCAGTGATCCGGAACGCTGGATTACCGGTATGCAGCGCTGGCAGAGGATGTTGAACGAGCAAGCCTCCTAACATTAATGGCCTGACAAAATGGAGCATTGGGCAGCGGTGCCCATGCGATTAGCCTCCCTCGCAATTATAAAGGAGGATTCGAGATGGCATTGGTATCAGTGGTCGGCGCAACCGGGCGCCAAGGTTTGGCCCAGATAAGGCAATTGGGCGCAACGGGTCACAGGGTACGAGCGCTGTCTCGCAGCGAAACGCCTGACCTGGGCGGCAGTAATGTTGCTGATGAGGCCAGGATTTTTGACCTTTATGACGAAGATACATGGGTGCCAGCCTTTGAAGGATCGGACGCTGTGTTTTATACTCACCCCCTGCAAGCGCGTGAAGACCGCGCGACCCTGACCGGGCGGGTTGCCGCTGCGGTGCAAAAGGCGGGCGGCAAACGCTTTATCTGGAATACCTCCAGCTGGATCCCCGAACGTCCAGGTGATCCTTTCACCTATGGTAATAACACAATTGCGGTGAACGAGATTTTCCGCTCGGGCGTGCCTGCGACCGTTTTTGGCTCGGTGTTGTTCATGGATAATCTGCTTACCAATTGGGCACGGCCCTTCATTGTTGACGAAAGCCGCTATGTCTATCCGCATGAGGCGCATTTGGAAGCCAACTGGATCAGCCTGGATGATGTGGGCAAATGCATGGTGGCTGCGATGGATCGCCCCGACTTTGAAGGGTCATGGATGAATATCGGCGGACCGCAGCGGATCAAGCCTCCGCAGGTTGCTGAAATTCTGTCCAAGGTTTTCGGCCGCGAAATCAAATATGATCCTTGCACGCCAACCGAATTTGGCGACCTGTTGGTCGGTGCTTTTGGTGACGACGTGCCGGAAGAAAATCGTGCCACTATGTCAGCTGGAATTGCCGCCTTCTATGAATATAACAACAAGGCAGAGACCAAGCCTTTTGAGGTTTGCACCGACTTCATGCAGCAACGCCTGCCAGAGGTGGAGTTTGAAACGCTGGAGCAATGGGCAAGCCGCCAGGACTGGTCCGACAGTGCCCATAGACCACCTGCGGGCTAGCATCGTCTCCTTCGTAGGGAATTTTTTGCGTAGCTGATATTTAGATTGAACCTTTTGGCGCTTTGCACCGACTATGGAGTAAAGTGCCAAAAGGATGTCTATGCGTTATAGTGATACCGACCGGGTGTATGACGAACTTTTGCTGACCCGGATTCAGGTTGGTGACCGGCGAGCTGGCGAGAGGCTGGCGGCGCGTTGGTATCCCCGGTTGATGCGTACGGCCTATCGGCTTTTGCGTGACGAAGAACAGGCGCGTGCTGCTGTGCAGGAAGCATGGAGCGGAATTTGCAGAGGCTGGATGGGACTGCGCGATCCGTCCCGGTTTCCGGCCTGGGCTTACCGCATTTTGCACCGCAAATGTGCAGACCGGATTCGCAAGAACCAGAAGTTCCGTGCCGCCCAAAGTGATGATCAGGCCGCCGCTGAACTATCATCACCGCCTGGTGCCGAGGATAAGGTATCCATCGATCAGGCCTTTGCCCGGTTGAGCAATGACCATCGTTTTGTTGCAACGCTTTACTTTGCGGAAGGGTTGACCCTGTCCGAAATAGCTGCGGCAACCGATACCCCGGTTGGAACGGCAAAATCCCGCCTGTTTCACGCACGCCGCCAATTGAAGGCCGCGCTGAATTAAGACCATGATGAAGGAGAATAAGATGACAAAATTTGATGATGATCTGGGCGCTCGTCTTAGCGCCGATGACAAAGCGTTTCTGCAGGATCTGGAAAATGGCCGCGGCCTGTTCGACCAACTCGGTGCCACTCTTCAAGGGCCGATGCGCTTTTGGACCTATCTGGCAGCTATCTATGCTTTTGCTTTTTTCTTCCTGGTTATTTTCTGTGGTTGGCAGGCCATTGAAGCTGAAGCTTTGCGGGAAACCATATTATGGTCTGCTGGCTGTGTGCTGGCTTTTGTTGCGCTTGGGCTACTCAAAATGTGGATCTTTGATCGGATGAGTACTTTGAGCCTCCTTGGTGAGATGAAGAAGATTGAGCTGCGTCTGGCGCGGCTGGAAGATGACCAGCGTTGAACAGGATCAGGCGATCATTCTTTCGACGAACCAATAGGTCGCGATGATACCGATGGCATAGGATGTCGCCGTTTTGATCGGTTGTAGCCATGATTGCTGAAAGCGGCGGACAAATGCCAGAAGAGCAAAAGCCACCGCAACAATCATCAGCTGCCCGATCTCGACGCCCAGGTTAAAGGTTAAAAGCGCCATCGGAACATCATCTTGTGGCAATCCGATCTCCGCCAAAGCACCAGCAAATCCAAAACCATGGAGCAAGCCGAACAGAAACGCGACGATCCATGGAAAGCGCTCTGACAGCCGCGGTCCGTGCGTATCATGATCCCTTTGCGCCTTGACGATCTCGACCGCGAGGAACACGATCGACAGGGCGATAATGGCCTCGACCGGCTGCGAGGGCAGGGACAGATAGCCCAATGTGGAACCGATCAGGGTAATGCTGTGCGCGATGGTAAAAGCGGTTACGGTTTTGGCGACCAGCCAGCCACCTTTCAGCAAAAGAACAAGCGCCAGCACGAACAACAAATGGTCAAAGCCCAGCACAATATGTTCAATACCGATAATGGTATAAGTCCAAGCGACATTCGCGATCGCTTCCTCCCGTGCGATGGTGGCCACCGGCGTATCAGGCGTCAGGCGTAAGGTTTGTGTTTCCTCATCCAGCGGTGCGATCCGGACCAGTGCATCAGTGGTGGCCAGTTCTAATCCTTTGAGGCCAATGGACTGCCCGGCGACAGAGTCTGGACAATTCAACGTGTGAAAGGTCAGTATGTTGGATGCGACAAAGCGCCGCTCAGCGTCACCAACGAGGGAGCAAGATTCCGGTATTATGATGTCCCCGGTGCGACCTAGTCGGGAGCGCGCCGAAGCTTTCCATAGCACCGACCACTCGCTTTGCGATATTTGGTTGAGTTCCACATAAGCGGGGCGCAGTTCATCAGCATGGGCATCTGTTGCCCAGAAAAGGCCGATGAAGCAGGCAATGGCCGTTAGGAATATTCTCATTCCCGGCCAGAAACTTTGATGTCATATTGCTTGCGATATTTATCGAACGCGGCTTCTTCCAAACGTTCCGTTTGTGCGGCTTGCCAGTCATTGGCGACCGATTGCCGAACATCATCAAGCGCCGGGGTTCTGCCCGGTATTTTCGCGGTGATTTTGACGAAGTGCTTTCCGAAGCCTGAATCTATGGGCCCCTGCCATTGACCAAGGGGCAGGTCGCTCAACTCTGCGGCGAACTTCTCTCCAAATTCGCGGGAAATTTGAGAAATGTCAGCCTGATCCAGTTTGGCTGGGAGGGCAATGGGTTGTCCGATGATGTCCGGTTGGACGGTACCTTGATTCAAACCATCCAGCTTCGCCACAACTGATCGATCGGGATTCTGGCCGAGATAGATTTGCTCCAGATCATAAATTGCAGACCGCGCATATTTGTCGGGATGATCGTTCAGCCACTTTTGTAGTTGCTCATCTGATGGATTGTCTTCCGCTCCTTCCTGATTGTCCAGAAGCCGCATTTTGGTGAAAAGGCGTCGGCGGATCAAAGGATCATTGCGGTCGAGTCCGAGACGCAAGGCCTCGCGATAATAGACTTCCTCTTTAATCTCTTGATCAATCAGGCCGTCCAGTTCTTGCTCCGTTGGCGGGCGGCGAAAATTTTGGGCCCAGCCTGCCTTTAACCGTGCGATATCAGAATCGCCGATAGTGATTTCATAGTCCGCCGGATCCCGGTTCGAGCCTGTGGCCCAAAAAAAGGCGAAGACCAATAATGCGCCACCGAGGAAATGGATCAATGGCTCTTTCAGCAGTTTCATCTCTGCACGTTATTCCCGATTAGGCGTAGAGTACCGCCGGTTGAAAATTCAGCTTTTTGTGGCGGCCGCCGTGTACCAGATTGGAGACGAATAAGCTCGCTCCTGCTGAATCTTGATCACATCATCCGGCAGGGTCAGACCAAATTTCAGAGCATCGTAAACCGGCCAGGTTGGCGTCGGGATTTCCAGTACCCGGACATAGTAAAATGCGTTTTGCGTCGCATCGAAATCCGGATCCTGCCACCAGGTAACAAGTTCCGGTGCACCGATACTATTTTCCCATGTGCCCTTGGCGAGATCAACGGTATTCCCAACTGCGGTCAGCTTGCCGTCGGCGCCTAGCTTCCGATCATCGGGACTGCTCCAGCTGATATTGTAGATTTTCTCATAGGATTTTCCGCTGGCATCGACCCAGCCTTTAACGACTTGGATGCGATCGAGATTTGCACTTTCGGGGTCCATCAAGGCAGAAACGAGGAAGGTTGGTGCCTTGCCATCGCCACCCGACAGATCGCCGCCCATTGGTACGCCCTTGGCATAGCCCGTTTTGACCAGATCTTCTGTGTCGCCTTCGGCAAAATCAAACCCACCGAAGAAACGCACCTGCATCCGCGGGCCAGTGGTTGCATAAACTTCGCGGCGCATCATCGCGTCAAAAATCGCTTCGCGCGTGTTGCTGGTCGCCCAGACGGCGGCATAACCGCTCGACAGATAATGCCAGCCAAAGCGGCCTCTGCGTGTGCCCAGATTTTGCGGGGCGAGAGCACGATCTTTGTTGTTGAATTCGTTGCCACTATGCTTGCCGAAAAAATTATTCTCGTCAGCTGTGGCGAGGGACGTGTGGCTATCGGTCGAACCGATCATACCAAATTTGAAGGGATTGGCGCCCATTTTCAGGGTGAATTCCAGGCCGCGTTTCAAAGCCTCGCGAGCATAGCTGCCGGCATAGCTTTCCGGTGGCATATCCTTGCCGCAGCTCAGATTGCATTTATCCCAACCCGCATCGCCAAAATCGGCAAATTCATCATTGGGCGAAAGGAACGGATGGCTTTCGCTGTCTCCCTTTATTTGTGTAACCTCAACAATTGGTTCCCGAAGCGCGCGTGTTTTGATGTAGGCCTCGTCAATCGGGCTGCCATCCAGTTTGTTCATCGCAAACATGCGGCCATTGGAGACATTACTGTTATGCGGAATCGCCAGGACTTTTCCGCCCGTGCTTTTTTCATAAGCATCCATATAGGCCCAAAGCTGCTCCGGATCGCCGGCGTCAAAGCTGGCAAAAGGAAGCATGGTGCTGGTCTTGTCCCCACCGTCGCGGAACATCACTACGCGGTGCAAATTATCCCCGCCGGGCATCGGCGTATATTCAAATCCATGAAAGGCGGTAAACTTGCCCGGTTCATTATATTCATCAAGCTTTTTGCCATGTTCCGTCCATAGCGACATGATCCGTTCTGCGGATTCTTCCGGATCGAAAAGACCCTCCGGCAAAGTCCCGGCCGCTGCACCGTCGATGAGTTCTGCGGTGACGGCAAGTGAGCCTTCATCGCTTTCATGCATCATGTCATACCAGCGGAGCAAAAACTCATTACCCAACAATGCGATGCGCGGAGCTTCGTAAAGCGCCTTGGTTGCGCCGACCGCATCACTATGATCCGCGATAACCAGAAAATCGAGCGGACGGGAAAGCTTGGCCTTTTCACCCTTGGTAGCGGTTACTTCCTCCCCTCTCGCAAAGCGCAGCGCCGCCTCTGTGTCGAGCCTGTTGCCAAAGCCGAAGGCATCAATACTGTTGTCTGTGTGGAGATGGGTATCGCCCCAGAAAACCTGTTCAGGATATTCGGTGTTGGTGACCTCGAAATCCGAACCACCTGATCCACCGTCTTTGCTGCATCCAGAAATGGCCAATGCCGCTGAACAGGCCGCCAGTAGAAGTGCTTTGCGCATCATATTTTCCCTCATCCTATGCGACGAAAACTATCGGTCATCCCGTCATCGCGCAAGGCTTTCATCACGAGCCATTTTATCGGTTGGATTCCGTAACGTCATGGCAAGATCGAACCATGAATGAATAGGTTGTGAGAAATTGTAATAAAGTTGCGTGACTTGTTTACGGCAGGAAAGTGACCTGATACCAACAGGGTAACCACAAAGGGAATCACAATGACAAAATATGTCCTCCTCGCCACCTCTGCTCTGCTCGCGGCCTGTTCGCCTTCTGATGGCGAAGTTGCCAGCGCTAGTGCGACTCCATCGGCTCCTGCTGCCCAAACGGCAGAGGTTGAAAGCGATATAAACGTGCGCCTGGCGGCATTTTTTGACGATTATGACCAGATAGAATTGGCAAATTCACCGATTGCGAAATCCTTTCGCGGGATTCGGGATGCGGATTATGGGAAACTTGATGACCCCAGCGATGTAGCCGCTGTCGAGCAATATGAGCGCGGTCAAGAGGCTGTGGTGGTGATGGAAGCGGAGTTTGACGAAAGCCAGCTGAACGAGGCCAGCAAACTGAGCTATCGTCTGTTTCAGGCGCGGGCCGAACGGTCTAAGGACTCTTTTCCATTTCGCCGGAACGCTTATATTTTTGATCAGATGAATGGCGCGCAGAGCCAGATTCCCGCCTTCATGATCAATATTCACCGCGTTGGTAACAAGGCGGATGCCGAAGCCTATGTGAGCAGGCTCAGTAATTCAGGATCCTATATCGAATCGCTGGTTGCGCAATCGGCGGAGCGGGCGAATGACGGGATTATTGTTCCCGACTGGGTTTTTCCCTATGTGATTAACGACGCCAAAAATGTCATCAGTGGTGCACCCTTTGATACTGGCGTGGACTCCCCGATATTCGCTGATCTGAAAAAGAAAGTGAATGCGTTGTCCATAGCTGACAGCGAAAAGGCCGACCTGATTGTACGTGGCCGCGATGCTTTGACGGGAAGTCTCGCGCCTGCCTACAAAAAATTGATCGCCGAGATGGAGCGCCAACAGAATATGGCGGTCGATGGCGATGGTGTCTGGCGGTTCAAGGACGGCGCGGCTTATTATGCCGAGAGGCTGAAAAACTATACCACCACCGACTTGACGGCAGATGAAATTCATCAAATTGGTCTGGAGAATGTCGCGCGGATTCATGCCGAGATGCGCAAAATCATGGCGCAGGTCGGATTTGAAGGCAGCCTGCAGGATTTCTTCACACATCTTCGGACCGGCGATCAATATTTCCACACCAGTCGGGAAGATTATCTGGCAGAGGCCAATGCCAAGCTGGCGGCGATGGAAAAAGAACTACCGAAATTTTTTAACACGCTGCCCAAAGCACCATTTGTCATAAAACCGGTGGAAGCGTTTCGCGAGAAATCTGCTGGTAAGGCTTTTTATCAGCGGCCCGCTCCCGACGGTTCTCGGCCGGGCACCTATTATGTCAATCTATATGACCTGAAAGGCATGTCCAAGACCGAGCTTGAGGCTCTTGCATATCATGAAGCCTTGCCTGGTCATCATTTGCAACTCGCGATTCAGACGGAGCTGGGCGATTTGCCGGCCTTCCGCAAATTTGGCGGTATCACAGCTTATTCGGAAGGTTGGGGCCTTTACACCGAGGAACTGGGCAAGGATATGGGCTTTTACACAGATCCCTATTCCGATTTCGGCCGATTGGGCATGGAATTGTGGCGTGCCTGCCGCCTGGTGGTTGATACGGGCATTCATGACAAACGCTGGAGCCGTGAAAAAGCGATCAAATATCTCACCGACAATACGCCCAATCCAGATAGCGATATCCGCAAGGCTATCGAACGCTATATTGTCTATCCCGGCCAAGCGACGGCCTATATGATCGGCAAGCTTAAAATCATGGAATTACGGGCAAAATCACAGAAAGAACTGGGTGATAAGTTCACAATGGGTGATTTTCACGACGTGATTTTGCGCAGTGGTCCGGTGCCGCTCAATATCATGGAAGAGCGGGTCAATAACTGGATTGCGGTAACGCGCTGAACATGGGCAGTTGAGCGGCGCTGTCCGTTACTGTCAAAATTAGCGCAAAAAATGTCCTTTTTATCCAATCGCGGACCGGTGTGATTGGTGCATTGATTTTTTGCGACCAAAGGAAACTCGGCAACATCAATGGTGTCGCAGAGACTTCTTTTCCTCATTGGCCTGGCTATTTTATTAGCCAGGCCAGTTTTTTTTCCTATTATTTTCAGTTATAAGCGTGCAACCAATGGAATTCCGGTTTGCCCCCGAACCGGATAAAAGGGGTTCGCTTTGGTCAGTTTGAGATATTTTGCTCCTGCAGAAGATGTTCGAGATTTGGTCTCGGTCTATTATCTGTTTGAAGTTGAGCATCCAAAATTTTCGGATAATGAACGCGCCGCGATAGCGCAGCTGCGGTTTCTTTTGGATGGTACGGCTGATCTGGGCTTTGCTGATGGTAAAATCTATCCTGCTAAGGACGCGATGCTGGTCGGGCCATCGACGGGCGCTATGCATTTTGATGTGAAAGGGCCTTTCCGCATGTTCGGTGTTGGTCTTTTGCCAGCGGGCTGGGCGGCGCTGACCAAGAAATCTGCTGCCGATTTTGCCGATAAAGCGGTTCCAGCACACAAGATTTTCACCAATGAGATTGATAAAAGCCTTGAATTGCTGAGAAACTGCGACGGCGCCGATGCGATGACCGCCTGGGCCGACCGGATCTTCCGGGATTTGCGGCACCGCGTTAAGCCAGAGGTCGAGCAGTTCACGAAAATGGTTGATGAATGGCTGTCATCCGAGGCGTCTCCGCCGGTGAGCGCGCTCATGGAACGGTCGGATCAAAGTTCGCGCCAGGTGCTGCGAACGGTCAACAAGCTTTATGGCATGGCGCCCAAATATCTTGCGCGTAAATATCGCGCATTGCGAGCGGCCCGTGCTTATGCCGAGCAAAATGAAGAGGAATTGCTGGCGCTGGAAGACGCTTTTTATGATCAATCGCATATGATCCGTGAGATAAAATTCTTCGCCGGGACCACGCCAACCAAATTGCGAGTCGCAGAGGGCGAGACTGCGCGGCTGATCGACAAGCGCGGATTGCTGAAAGGTCACATTCCGCCACTCACGTCGGAAACCTGATATTAACGGCGTAAAAGCGGTAAGAGTTGCAATTAATCATAAATACGACTAAATAGGTCTTATTTAGAGAATCACTGGAATTTTGAGAGAATTTATGCGGCTTTCCAGCCTTGCCGACTATGCTGTTGTCCTGATGTCCGCTGCTTCGCGGCATTGTGGTGCTGCGCTTTTGGCGGAAGGCAAGATGAACGCATCGACTCTGTCGCAGGAAACCGGTGTACCCTTGCCGACGACACAGAAACTGGTCAGCCGCCTGTCTGCCGCTGGATTGATCGAATCGACGCGCGGTGTCGGTGGTGGAATCAGGCTGGCGCGGCCGCCCGCGTCGATCAGCCTTGCCGATATTGTTGAAGCGGTTGAAGGGCCGCTCGCGATTACCACGTGCACAATTGAGGGCAATCATGACTGTGCATTGGAAGACAGTTGCACGGTCAAGCCGCATTGGGGTGTGATCAACCAGACAATCCGCAAAGCATTGAACGACGTTAGCCTTGCCAGCCTGGCAGAAGAGCCAGCTGCACAGAAAATCAAATCTATGGAACAAGCGTTATGAGTGAAGAAGTGAAAACGGATATCCAGGAACAGGACGAGCGCGCGGCCATGAACGCCGAAGCGCAGGCCGCCGTTGATAATGCCAGCACCTATGAATTTGGCTGGTCGTCCGACATCGAACAGGATTTTGCGCCCAAGGGTCTGAACGAGGATACGGTGCGCTTCATTTCCGACAAGAAGGGCGAGCCGCAGTGGATGCTGGATTGGCGCCTGAAAGCCTTTCGGATGTGGGAAACGATGGAAAGTCCGGATTGGGCCAAGCTCGACATCCCGATGATCGATTATCAGGATGCTTATTATTATGCCGAGCCCAAGGCGAAGCCAAAGCTGAACAGCCTTGATGAGGTCGATCCCGAGATCCTGCGGGTTTATGAAAAACTTGGCATTCCGATTGAAGAGCAGAAGGTGCTCGCGGGGGTTGAAGGCGCGCGCAAAGTTGCGGTGGATGCCGTGTTTGACAGTGTGTCGGTTGCGACGACCTTCCGCGAGGAATTGGAAGAAGCTGGCGTAATCTTCCGCTCGATCAGCGAAGCGATCAAGGAATATCCTGATCTTGTCCGCAAATATCTCGGCAAGGTTGTGCCGATGAAGGATAATTATTTCGCGACGCTCAACTGCGCCGTGTTTAGTGACGGGACATTTGTTTATATTCCCAAAGGTGTCCGCTGCCCGATGGAGCTGAGCACCTATTTCCGGATCAATGCGGAAAATACCGGTCAGTTTGAACGGACGCTGATCGTGGCTGATGAAGGCAGTTATGTGTCTTATCTCGAAGGCTGCACCGCGCCGATGCGCGATGAGAATCAGCTTCATGCCGCCGTGGTCGAACTGGTCGCAATGGACGATGCGGAGATTAAATATAGCACCGTGCAAAACTGGTATCCCGGTGACGAGAACGGCAAGGGCGGTATATATAACTTCGTGACCAAGCGCGGTCTGTGTCAGGGCAAGAATAGCAAAATCAGCTGGACCCAGGTGGAGACCGGCAGCGCCGTGACCTGGAAATATCCAAGCTGTGTGCTCAACGGCGAAAATAGCGTGGGCGAATTTTACTCGGTCGCGCTGACCAATAATTATCAGCAAGCCGACACCGGCACCAAGATGATCCACAACGGCAAGAACAGCCGCTCGACGATCATCTCCAAGGGCATAAGCGCAGGGAAAAGCGACAATACGTATCGCGGCCTTGTCCGGGTTGGGGCGAATGCGGAAAATGTCCGCAACTTCACCCAATGTGACTCACTGCTGCTCGGCGATACCTGCGGCGCGCATACCGTGCCCTATATCGAGGTGAAAAACCCGACCGCGCAGATTGAACATGAAGCCACGACGTCAAAAATTTCCGATGACCAGATGTTCTACGCCCAGCAACGCGGGCTGGACGAGGAAGAAGCGGTGTCCCTGATCGTCAACGGGTTTGCCAAGGATGTGCTTAAACAGTTGCCGATGGAATTTGCCGTGGAAGCCCAGAAGTTGCTGGCCATCTCGCTGGAAGGCAGTGTTGGGTAATGATTTTGATGGAAGTTGATACTTCTCAAGTGCGTGCTGCCTATGAGCTTATTCTTGCAAAGTGGCCGGATGTTATTGAGCCTGGTGAAAAATCGTTTCACATCGATGGTGGTTGCAACATGCGGAAGCTGAATGAAATTCACAACCAGATTGAAAACTGGGCTTCAGAATCCGAATTTGCACCGGAGCTCGATGAAATCATTGGCTCGCTTGAATGGTCAGTTTATCAAACCGTTCATAGTGCACTGAAAAACCTCAGTATACTTCGTAAGTCAGACATTGACTTTGAAGCTGTGCTTTCTCGTTTCGACGGACACCCAAACTATAAAGTGAACCCTGATGCTAAAAATTGAAAACCTCCGCGCCAATGCTGGCGATACAGAAATCCTCAAAGGGCTTTCGCTCGAACTGAACGCGGGTGAAATCCATGCGATTATGGGCCCCAATGGCGCCGGTAAATCGACGCTTTCTTATGCGCTGGGCGGACGTCCCGGTTATGAAATCACGTCAGGAAATGTGAACTTTGACGGTGAGGATCTGCTCGAGCTTGATCCGCATGAGCGTGCAGCAGCGGGCATTTTCCTCGGTTTCCAATATCCGGTTGAAATTCCTGGTGTTTCCAACCTGCAATTCCTGCGCGAAAGCCTCAACAGCCAGCGCAAGTCGCGCAGCGAAGAGCCATTATCCGGTGCGGAATTTATCAAGCTGGCCAAGGAAAAATCAGCGCTGCTGAAAATGGACATGGATATGCTGAAACGAGCGGTCAATGTCGGCTTTTCCGGCGGCGAAAAGAAGCGCAACGAGATGGTTCAGATGGGCATTATCGATCCCAAGCTGGCGATTCTCGATGAGACGGACAGTGGCCTCGACATCGACGCGCTGCGTGTCGTCGGTTCCGGCATTAATGCGATTATGCGGAAACCCGACAAGGCGGTGCTGCTGATCACCCACTATCAACGCCTGCTCGACGAAGTGAAGCCGGATTATGTCCATGTGCTCGCCGATGGCCGGATCGTCAAAACCGGTGGTCCTGAACTGGCTTTGCAGCTTGAAGAAGAGGGCTATGAGGCGGTGGCCGCATGATTTTAGGTGCGCTCTTGCTGGCAGCGGTGCAACCGGCTGCGACTCCTGTCGAGAATGAGGCGGCTGTTAATGAGGCGGCCGTTAATGAGACGGTCGAGAATGAGATTGTCGTCATCGGGCGGCGATTGAACAGCATATCGGCCATGGTCGGCAAAGACCAGAAGGGCCGCTTCACCTGCTCGCTCGACAAGTCTTCCGGCAATATCAATCTGGACAAGCGTCTATGCAAAACAACCGTGCGGTGCATCCGCGACGGTGCAGTTGATGACAGCGCTATTAAAAGCTGCGTGGATGCGGAAAAGCCCAAATTGATGGCCAAATTGCGCCGCGAATTACAAAGGTCTCAGAGATGACTGCAACTCTTCCCCTCCCGACCAAGCGCGACGAGGCGTGGCGCTATGCGGACCTGAAAGCGCTTGAGCCGGTTTGGCCGAAGCTGGACGGGCCGGAGCGGCTGGCCGTTGCTGCTGGCGAGACCGCTTCACGCCAGATTACCGAGCTACCGATGATTGAAGGCGTCGGAATTGTCGATCTGGACATTACCGTTGGCGACAATGCCAATTTCGCGTTGCATGTGCTGGCAAGCGCTGCCGACTATGGCCGCATTCAGGTCAAGGTGACGCTGGGCAAAGGCGCGCATTTTGAATTGGGCGGCGCGATATTGGGTTCCGGCACACAAACGTTGGAGATTGTGACCGAAACTATTCATGCGGAGCCAGATGCTACGTCCAATCAGGTCGTTCGCTCAGTACTCGCGGATAAAGCCACCGGCAGTTTCCTCGGCAAAATCAATGTCGCGCGCGATGCGCAGAAAACCGATGCCGCGCAATCGGTCAAGGCGATGCTGCTTGACCGCACGGCAACTGCCAATGCCAAGCCGGAGCTGGAAATTTTCGCCGACGATGTGAAATGTGCCCATGGCGCGACCGTTGGCGAACTCGATAAGCAAGCGCTTTTCTACATGGCCTCACGCGGATTGTCGCCGGAGCGCGCGCAGCAATTGATGCTGCAGGCGTTTATCGCCGATGCCTTTGTCAGCATGGACGATGATGCGGCGCGTGAAGCGATTGAGAGCAAGGCGCTTGAGGTGCTTGAATCTTTAGGGGAGAATTTGCCGTGAACGAAGCTTCACCCATCATCCCCGCCATCGCACGCTGGGAAAATGAGGGCGGAGCCGTGTCCTCGGGTGCGCGCCGTGCCGACTTTCCCGGTATCGCGGCCGACTGGCATTATCTCGACACAGCGGCGACCTCGCAAAAGCCTAAAGCGGTGCTCGACGCCATAGCGCGTGCCTATGGCCCGGATTACGCGACTGTCCACCGCGGTGTGTACGAACGCTCGGCTAATATGACGCTCGCCTATGAAGCCGCCCGCAAACGGGTTGCTGGATTGCTCAATGCCGTCAGCGAAAGGGAAATTGTTTTCACCAGCGGTGCAACCGACAGCATCAATCTGGTCGCCGAAAGTTGGGGTAACGCCAATGTCGGCAAAGACGACCGCATCATGCTGTCGCAACTGGAGCATCACAGCAATATCGTGCCGTGGCAATTGCTGGCCGAGCGGGTCGGAGCCCATATTGATGTCGCGCCTCTGACCGAAGATGGTCAGATTGATCTCGACTGGATTGAAGCCAATCTCACCGAGCGGCACAAGCTGGTGGCGTTGGCCCATGTGTCCAATGTGCTCGGATCATTGCTGGATGCCAAGCGTGCAGCAACCATCGCTCATAAAGTCGGTGCGAAACTGTTGCTTGATGGCTGTCAGGCTGCGCCGCGTGTGCGCGTTGATGTGCAGGATATTGGCTGTGATTTTTATGTCTTTTCCGGCCACAAAATTTATGGCCCGACCGGCATTGGTGCGCTGTGGGCGCCTTATAAAATTCTTGACGCCATGCCCCCATGGAAGGGCGGCGGATCAATGATTGATCGGGTCAGTTTTGACGGCACGACCTATGCGCCGCCGCCGGGACGGTTCGAAGCAGGCACACCGCATATTGCCGGCGTTGTCGGTCTGGATGCCGCGATTCAATATGTCGAAGGCATTGGGCTGGATGTCATTTCTGCCCATGAAAATACAACGCTGGCTATGGCGCGTGAGGCATTGTCCGGCATCAACAGCGTGCGGGTATTTGGCCCCGATAAGAGTATGGGAATATTGAGTTTTGCGGTTGGCGACGTGCATCCGCACGATGTCGCCACTATATTGGATGAAGGCGGGGTTGCGATCCGCGCCGGCCATCATTGCGCGCAGCCGCTGATGGACTATATGGGCGTGCCAGCTACCGCGCGGGCCAGCTTTGGAATTTACAGCGACGCAGAAGATGTCGCGGCCCTGGTCAAGGGTATCGAACGGGTAAGAAAGATTTTCGGGTAGGAAAAGAGATGAACGAAGAACGCAAAATAATGGTCGAAGAAGTCGACAGCGTCGAAAAACCACCCTTGGCGAAAGTCGAGGATGCGGTTGAAGAGAAGCCTGCGCCCGTTGTTGCGCCGTCTCCGCATGAAGCGGAAAGCGATGTCAGCAAGCTTAATCGCAAGCGCGATTATCTGGAAGGTTTTCTGGCGCAGCAACCAACCGAAACACCGGCTGGCGAAGCAGGCGGCGATCTTTATGAAGCCGTCGTCGATACCTTGAAGTCGATTTATGACCCTGAGATTCCGGTGAATATCTATGACCTTGGTTTGATATATGGTGTGGAAATTACCCCGGATAACCACGCGATTGTCACCATGACCCTGACCACCCCGCATTGTCCGGTCGCGGAATCCATGCCCGGCGAAATTGAAATGCAGGTCGGCAGCGTGCCCGGCGTCGGTCATAGTGAGGTGAACCTCGTCTGGGACCCGCCATGGGACCCACAGAAGATGAGCGACGAAGCGAAGCTCGAGCTGGGGATGTTATGACGGCCACGGCTACTCTTTCTCAGGCACCGGCAGCCACCGTCATTCGCGCGGACTATGCCAATGCCAATCATGCGGCGGATATCGTCAAGATGCTGCGCGTCTATGCGATGGACCCGATGGGCGGCGGCGAAGATCTTTCGCCCGAGGTGCAGGCGAATCTCGTCCCCGGATTGGCCGCGACACCGGCGGCATCTTCCTTGCTCGCCTATGTCGGCGATGAGGTGGCGGGTCTGGCCAATTTGATGACGACATTTTCATCCTTTGGTGCGAAACCGCTGATCAATATTCATGATATAGTAGTCGCCAAAGACCATCGCGGCAGCGGCGTCGGGCGGGCGCTGTTCGCAGAGATTGAAACCGTCGCCCGGGAAGCAGGCGCCTGCAAAGTCACTCTGGAAGTGCTGGAAGGCAACGCACCAGCCAAGGCGCTTTATGCGTCACTGGGCTATGGCGATTATCAACTGGACCCGAAAATGGGCAAAGCATTGTTCTGGCAAAAAAGGCTTGAGACATGACCGAAGTAAAAACCAAAACGCGCGAAATTCCCGCAGCGATCATCCTGACGCCCGCGGCGGAGCAACGCATTGCCGACCTGATGGCCAAAGCGCCGGAAGATGTGATTGGCGTAAAACTGTCCACCCCGCGCAGAGGCTGTTCGGGCCTCGCCTATTCAGTCGATTACGTTACCGAGGAAGTGAAGTTTGACGAAAAGATCGTGACTCCCGGCGGCGTATTCTATGTCGACGGACCAAGTGTATTGTATCTCGTCGGTTCGACCATGGACTGGCAGGAAGATGATTTCACCGCCGGCTTCGTGTTCAACAATCCCAATAGCAAAGGCGATTGCGGGTGCGGGGAATCGTTCACCGTATAAATGAAAAGGCGCGATATTGCTACCGCGCCCTTCCTTGTCTGGCTAACTAGTCCTCAGTCAGATTGACGATATCGTTCATCAAACCGCTGGTGCCGTTGTTGACCGTCAACCGGTCCACTTTGCCGGCAATGCTTTCCAGAGCCTCAAGCTCTTTGAGCCGCAGCATGACCGGGTTATCGGCCATCACCTTTGCGGTGTTCAGAAGAGACCGCGTTGCGTTCGTTTCTTCCCGCCGCTTGATGACGTTGGCCTCAGCTGCTTTCTGCGCAGAAACCACCTGGTTCAAAAGCTCCCGCATTTCACCCGGCAGGATCACGTCCTTCAGGATGATTTCGGATACTTCCAGACCAATGGCTGCCATATCGCTCCGGACTTTCTGAGCCGCTTCGGCGTCAACCGTCACCTGCTTGTCGAGGATCTGGTCGAGCGTCATCGCGCCGAGTGTCTTTCGAAAGGCATATTGCAGCGCCCGGTACAGCGCATCGGCAAAGTCCTTGACCTCGGTGACTGCCTTGACCGGATCAACGACACGATATTCCGCCGAAAGGTTGATTCGGATCGTCACGCGATCCTTGGTCAACAGCTCCTGACCATTTACGTCAAGCGGCTGACGGCTAAGGTCGATAATCTTGGCAACAACTTTTTGTCTCAGGTCCCAATAGCCGTAGTGACCCGGCGGCAATTCATTGAATATCTCGCCATCGACCATGAACAGGGCGATCTGGCCATTGTCGACCTGAACTGTCTTTACGATATCCATTACTTCGGCTGTCCCGCTTTTAATAAGGCGGCTGAATAGAGCCGGTTCGATAAATGGATTGTCATCGAGCGTGATCAGCTCCACTTTCCATGGCCCAGCATCGGTCCAGACTGTGAGTTTGTCATCTGGGTAGAGTATATTTTCAATCCGCCCGTCGCGTTCAACAATTGCCAGCTCCTCCGGACCGGTCTGAAATAACGTGAGATGCTCTGCGGCCTGATCGGGTAATTGCCGAAACAGCATTTTTTCATAATCCCAGGGCACAGCAGCGTCTTCCAGCGTCAACCGATCAATAACCAGCTGCTCTTGATCATTGGGCATCTTATGTTCTCCAGGACCTAAAATACCTTGCAATGCGCCCTTGTAAAACCAGATGACACGTTCTCTTTCGTTGACGGTAACATATCTGTTCCCCTTCAAACCTTTGATTCTATTCAACATTACTCTTACCTCGCCAAACTGAACCCAACCAAAGAGCCGGGGACCGGTTGCATGCCGCACACTGGGTCGCGCCAGAGCGGATCTTGCGGTACATCGGGCGGATATGAAGGCGTTCGAAAACCTCTTCATTCAGCTCCAGTACGGCGTCATCATCACGGCCCGACCGAACTGCCTGGCATGGTGACCGATGATTTGCCCTTGTTCCTCTATCGCCCGAAGGCTGTTTCAAAACAGGGGCTCCAAACCGCTCACGTACCAGTCCCCAAACCCATTGAGTTGCAAACAGCGTTTCAGGCTGATGGCCTTTCAAGAAGGCCATTGCTGGAGCAGGACTCGAACCTGCAACCGCAAGATTAACAGTCTTGTGCTCTACCAACTGAGCTATTCGTGCAACCGAACGTGACGAAACAGTATCCGCATACGAAAATACCATCGGCAAATCGCACGGGCGGATTTTGTGAAATCCAACCGCTGACATCTGCCCCATCTGCTGATCGGGAAGCGCGCGGCTAAATCGGTGGCGGCTTTTTCGCAATGACATTTCCGGTCATCGGCCAAATGAGAGCGATGAACAGAAAGTTGGGCGCGACCAATGGTTATAGCTTCGCATATATCGTTCTTTTGAGAACAACGCTGATGGTGCGATAAAGCTATCCGGCAAAAGCTATTTTCACCTTGTCCTCAAAAATCCACCTCATTCGGATAATCCGTATAAAAATCATTATCGACCGGGAAGTTCGTGAAGGACATGCCGATCGTGTGGTCCAGCGCTTCGACATGGTGCCACCAGCCGACGGGCAGGAACACGGCCTCGCCCGGGCCGATGTCGCATTGCCATAGCTTTGGCGCCGCCTCGCCCAGCGCACGGATGTCGTCCGGCGAGGCCCACTCGCTGAAACAATGCAGGTGATTGCGCATATGGGCTGTGTCATAGGCGGCGACCATGGTGACACGCTTGCGACCAGAAATTTGCAGCAGCAGATTGTTGGTCAGGTCATGATGGAACGGCGTGATCGTGCCCTTTGGCCCCATCCAGAAAAAACCGTCATTCCCGACGCTGGATTTGAGCAGCGATATATCGCCAACATCCTCCCATAATGGCGCCATCGCCTGTTTGTTGACGGTATCGTTATAAGCGGTTATGTAGAAATCATTGCTACTGTCGGTCTGGCGGAGCAGGGCGACAAATTCGCTGAATTTCACATGGCGCTTGTGGTTGTCTTTGGCCATTTCATAATCGTCGCGCGATTGCCGCTGACCCTGCAGCTCAACCACCGCGTCACCGATTTTGCCCGCGAGATAATCCAGCGTCCAGCGCTGCATAGCGGGCCAGTGGTCGACCAGTCCGGTGAGTTTTACCGGCAGGTTGCGATGATGATAGTCGCGGAAAAACACATCCGGTTCGATTGTCTGGACGGTAGGAATTTCCGCTCTATCGCCAGCGTCAGCCCGGTGCAGGCGGCGATAATTGTCCAGCGTCCAATGGCTTTTACGCAGCCGGTTGCTCACCCGCTTGCCGGCATTGAAAAGCGGATCCTTCATCGCCCGCCCGGCCTCATAGGCGGCGGCTTTTTCGCTATAGCCAGCGGCGACAAAGCGCTCGGCCAGCTGTGTCAAAGGCGTTCCATCGAGCAACGCTTGCGCCAGGACTTCGCGCTTGTCGGGTTTGGTTTTTGGGGACTTTCTGGCCGTCATGAAAGCGTCATATCAGCGGGAGATTGCAGAAAAAAGACGGCGTGCTCGGGAAAAGTTTTAGGCTTCGTCAGGCCGAAGCATATATTTGCATCTAGGTAAAAATGTTCTATATTCGTTCTTGTTTAAAATTGAGGATTCGTCAATGTCTGAACTAAAACCTGTGTTGCTCCAAATGGATGAAACTACGGGAGATAAGTTTTTAATTTACGGTAGCGATTCCGGCATAAAGGTCGAAGTCCATTATAATGGTGACCAGCTACTGATGACGCAGGCTCAAATAGCGGAACTTTTTGGCCGAGACGTTTCTGTAATATCGCGACATATTAGTAGTGTATTGGAGGAAGGTGAGCTCGACGAGAGCAATTTGCATAAAATGCAAATTGCATCCTCTACAAAACCGATTACGCTTTACACTCTCGATATGGTGATATCGATTGGTTATCGGACGTCCTCAAAACAGGCTACTTTATTTAGACGATGGGCAACGGATAAACTAGTTCAGTTTGCTACTAAGGGTTTTGTTATAGATTCAGCCCGCCTAAAAAACCCTGAAAACGCTGATCGCGTGACTGAATTGCGCGAAATAATTAGAGATATTCGTTCGGATGAAGCCAATGTATATCGAGAGTTGCGAACAATTTGTGCAATGTGCAAGGACTATGAGGGTAGCTCAAAAGCGTGGCAGGAATTTTATCGTAATACGCAAGCCAAACTTGTTTATGCAGTAACATCGCATACACCGGCTGAGATCATTAAAGGCCGGGCCAATTCGAAAGACGATAATATGGGGCTTACGAATTGGCCCAATGATAACATTCGGAAAACTGATGTGGGCACGTCTAAAAATTATCTTGCGGCTGGCGAAGTCAAAGAATTGAATAGACTTACTACCATACTTTTAGATATTTTTGAGGATCAGTTAGATATAGGGCAGCTTACTACGATGGCGGAAGCGGAAGGTTTATTGGATCGTCAGTTAGAACAGCTGAATCGCATTGTTTTGAGAGGCGGTGGTAAAGTTAAGGCGAAAGTAGCCAAATCATTCGCTGAACGAGAATATGCAAAATTCAAAGAACAACGAAAGGCTCTTCGTCATCAAGAGGCTGATCAAGCGATTGCTGAGATTAAATCGACTCAGAAAAAGTTACCGCGATCCAAAAAAGGACGCGGCTAACAAAAAACCCCGGCGCTTTCACGCCGGGGTCTGAAACTGTCAAACGGGATGAAAATATCCCATTTATCGAGCGGCTTATACCTTCTCGGTCAACTCCGGTACGGCGTTGAACAGATCCGCAACTAGGCCGATATCGGCCACCTGAAAAATCGGAGCGTCTTCGTCCTTGTTTATCGCGACGATTGTTTTCGAATCTTTCATGCCAGCCAAATGCTGGATAGCGCCGGAAATGCCGATAGCGATATAGACTTCCGGAGCAACGATCTTGCCGGTTTGGCCAACCTGATAATCGTTGGGGACATAGCCCGCATCAACCGCAGCGCGTGAAGCACCGATGCCGGCGCCGAGCTTGTCGGCCAATGGCGTGATGACTTCTTCGAATTTCTCGGAAGAGCCCAGGGCACGGCCGCCGGATACGATGATCTTGGCGGAGGTGAGTTCGGGACGCTCGGACTTAGCAATTTCTTCGCTCACAAATGATGAAAGCCCGGATTCGCCTGCGCCGGTGACGCCTTCGATGCTTGCGGAACCGCCTTCGGCTGCAGCCTTGTCAAAAGCCGTACCGCGCACGGTGATGACTTTTTTGGCATCCGATGATTTGACGGTGGCAATCGCGTTGCCGGCATAAATCGGGCGCGTGAACGTGTCTTCGCTTTCGACCGAAAGAATGTCCGAAATCTGCATCACGTCGAGCAGGGCTGCAACGCGTGGTGCAACGTTTTTGCCGGTGGTGGTGGCAGGCGCAAGGAAAGCGTCATGGCTTTCCATCAAGCTGGCAACCAAGGGCGCAACATTTTCGGCAAGCTGATTGGCCAGTGCGGCATCATCGGCGACATGCACGGTGCTGACACCGGCGACTTTCGCGGCTTGCTCACCAACACTCGCACAGCCGGAGCCGGCGACCAGAGCGTGGACTTCGCCCAACTGCGACGCGGCGGTGACAACAGCCAGCGTCGCGTCTTTCATGTCTGTATTGTCATGTTCTACGAGTACAAGAGTCTTCATCAGATGGCTCCTACAGCTTTAAGTTTGGCGACCAGCGCATCCACATCTTCAACCTTCTCACCGGCCTGACGGACAGGCGGTTCGGAAACGTTGGTGGTAGTAAGGCGCGGAGAAATATCAACGCCGTAATCGGCGGGTGTTTTCTCATCGAGCGGCTTTTTCTTCGCCTTCATGATGTTGGGCAGCGACGCATAGCGCGGCTCGTTCAGGCGCAGGTCGGTGGTGACAACGGCAGGCAAGCTGAGCTTGACCGTCTGCAGGCCGCCATCAATTTCGCGTTTCACGTCAACACTGTCGCCATCAACGGTGACGGTGTTGGCAAATGTGCCCTGACCCCAACCGAGCAGAGCTGCGAGCATCTGGCCGGTCTGGTTCGAGTCATCGTCAATGGCTTGCTTGCCGGTGATGACCAGCTTTGGCGCTTCTTCTTCCACGATTTTCGCGAGGATTTTGGCAACACCCAGTGGCTCGACTTCTTCGTCGGTCATGACCAGGATAGCGCGGTCTGCACCCATGGCGAGAGCGGTGCGCAGGGTTTCCTGCGCCTTTTGCGGGCCAACCGAAACGGCGACGATTTCTTCTGCCTTGCCTGCTTCTTTCAGGCGAATCGCTTCTTCGACAGAAATTTCGTCGAACGGGTTCATCGACATTTTGACATTGGCGAGATCCACGCCGCTGCCATCGGATTTGACCCGCGGTTTTACGTTATAGTCTATGACCCGTTTGACGGGCACCAGGATTTTCATTGCTGTTTCCTTCTCAGTAATATTGCGAACGCTTTAGCTTACGTTCACGTAAACGTCAAATATCGATGTTGCGGCGCAGCATGCGCGATCAAACGCACTCTGCATAGCTGTACTTTGTGCCTATGCAGCGGTTCAGGCCGCGTCTTTCACTTGCGCAACAATTTTCTTCGCAGCATCGCCGAGGTCATCAGCAGATACGATCGGCAGACCGCTATTCGCCAAAATTTCCTTGCCCTTGGCAACATTGGTACCTTCGAGCCGGACTACGAGCGGTACGGACAGATCGACTTCCTTGGCCGCGGTGACGATACCTTCGGCGATGATGTCGCATTTCATGATGCCGCCGAAGATATTAACCAAAATGCCTTCAACAGCCGGGTCTGCCAGGATGATCTTGAACGCTGCGGTCACTTTTTCGGTGGTCGCACCGCCGCCCACGTCGAGGAAGTTGGCCGGGAAAGCGCCATTAAGTTTGATGATATCCATCGTCGCCATGGCAAGACCGGCACCATTGACCATGCAGCCAATATTGCCGTCCAATTTGATATACGCGAGGTCATATTTGGAAGCTTCGACTTCTGCCGGATCTTCCTCGGTCACGTCGCGCAGTTCCATCAGGTTGGGGTGACGCATCAGGGCGTTGCCGTCGAAGCTCATTTTCGTATCGAGCACCAGCAGTTGCGCGTCTTTGGTTTCCACGAGCGGGTTAATTTCCAGCATCTCGCAGTCCATGTCGGTAAACGCTGTATAAAGCTGTTTGCCGAGTTTCTGCGCCTGCTTGTTCAAGTCACCGGAAAGACCGAGAGCAAAAGCCATCGACCGGCCATGATGCGGCATGAAGCCTTGCGCGGGATCAATCGTGATCGTTTTGATCTTTTCGGGCGTGTTATGCGCGACATCTTCAATATCCATGCCGCCTTCGGTGGACACGATCATCGCGATCCGGCCGGTTGCCCGGTCGACCAGCATGGAAAGATAATACTCTTCGGCAATGTCGACGCCATCGGTGACATAGAGCCGGTTAACCTGCTTGCCCTCGTCGCCGGTCTGGATGGTGACCAGCGTGTTGCCGAGCATTTCAGTGGCGTTTTCGCGCACCGCGTCGACGGATTTGGACAGGCGAACACCGCCGCTGGCATCTGGCCCCAATTCCTTGAACTTGCCCTTGCCGCGACCGCCGGCATGAATCTGTGCCTTCACCACGTAAAGCGGTCCGGGCAATTTTTCTGCCGCCGCGACAGCTTCGTCAACGGTCAGAGCTGCGTGGCCCGCAGGAATGCCGATGCCATATTTGGCGAGTTGTTCTTTGGCCTGATATTCATGGATGTTCATGGGACGGTGCAGCGCCTTTCTTATATGTTCGTTTAGCGAGTCTTGCGGAGGGCTAAAGCACAGTCAGGAGCCGATTTCCACCCCGATTTATGATATTTATTGCTTCTCAGTATGGCTGTGCAATTATGCGCTTCTCATGATTTTCAATCCCCCCTTGGCGAAAGAGGATATGCGATGACTGGCAAAGGCCTACTGAGTGGTATTTTCATATCCCTGATCGCTATATTGCTACCTCTCGGCAATATAGCTGCGGCCGCGGAGGAGATTGACATGGAAAGCTATCAGAAATTTGGTTCTTTCCTGTCTGACTTTCGTAAAGAGAAATCCATTCGCGCGCTGACCGCAGTGATTGTCAAAGATGGGGAAATTGTCTGGGAACAGGCTTTGGGAACATCGGATGATGAGAGCGATGTGCCAGCGACAATGGACACGACTTTCGGGATTGCATCGGTCACAAAACCCATTGCTGCTACCGCGATTTTGGCGGAGGCGGACAAGGGCGGGCTCTATCTCGATTGGCTGTTGGCCAACGATCCGCGCTGGGAGGATTTTTGCGGATGGTTTTCGACCTCCGGCATTCCCTTTGGCGGTGGCGGCAAAGACAGCGATGGAACTGTTATCGAACCGGTGGATTGCGAGCGCAAATTGTCGCTTTCGGACAGCCTGAACATGCGGGTCAATGGGGCGGTGGGGTCGGCCTTCGTTTATAATCCAATGACTTATGCGCGGATTGATCGGGCTATTGAGGGGGCTGGTGGCCGGCCTCTGCGCGCTATTGTCCGGGACAATGTCCTAAAGAAGGCAGGCATGGAAAATGTCGCTCTGGGTTGGCATGATCCGGAAGGCGGCTCGGCGCTTCGGTTGTTGGCACCGCCATTTACCGTTCAGGAGGATGGCCGCGATATAAAAGCCAGTCACTCGGATGATGATTTTCGCGCGGCTGCCGGTATCAGAGCCAGCGCGAGACATGTTGCTCAGTTTGATATCGCGCTCGATTCCGGGAAACTGCTTTCGGCCGATTGGATGGCGCGGATATTCTCGGACGACACATTGCCGCTGCGCGGGGACTATCGCTGGGGATGGTTTGCGCAGGACTGGCAGGGCAAGCGGCTCTATTGGCACTCGGGCTGGGAACCGGATCGCTATTCAGCCATCTATCTCAAGATCCCGAAGCAGAAACTCTCGCTGATCCTGTTGGCGAACAACGAGAATCTCTGGTGGGGCAATCCCTTGTCTGCAGCAGAGATTCACAAAAGCCCAGTGGCGGCTGAATTCTTGAAAACATTTGCCTCACCCGATCGCCGATGAAATCCACCGGTCACAACGGCAATTGCATCGCGCAGCGTCGCTCTGCTGGCAGGCCATTGGCTTCTTCCGTCGCCAATATGGCCGTGAGGCGCTTGGATTGCTGTTCCTCTTCCAGCGTTTGGAAGCCCATATGCTGATAGAATTTCTCGTTAAACGGCAGGTCGCGGAAGGTCGTCAGCGTAATCGCTCTCACCGTTTCGCGCCGCGCCTTTTCCGTTAGCGCTTTGATCAATCCCCGGCCAATGCCGCGTTTCTGATGTGCCTGATGTACGTCCAATTCCCAGATATGATATTCATCTTCAAATTGTTCCGCGGTTAGAAATCCTACGCGTTCACCATCGGCAGATTCTGCGATCCAGACCAATCCTTGCTCGATAAAGCGAAGCTGGTCCTCTGCTGATACTATATCGTCGCTGCCCGCAAGCCATTCGAGGCCCGGCACCTGCAGAAAGGCTGATCCTGCTGATCTTTCAATGGCCGGTAAATAGTCCGCATCCTCGGCCACAGCTTTTCGGTACGTGATTGATTGCGTATCCAAGGTTATTTCACCGCGCAGACGAGTCCAGATGATGTCACGACGCCCAGTATTTCCGGATCCTGCAATGCCTTGGTCCGCTTCACAAATTCATTGATGCTGATATCACCGGGATCACGTTTGCGCAGTTTGTCGAGGCGGCTGATCTTGTCGATCTGATCGTATGACAGGCGATCGACCATACGGTCCGCCATACAACTGGCAATCGGTTTGGACAGGCCTGCACTCATCAAGCCGTTGCGCACGCGGGTTTCCGGCGTCGCGCACGCGGCCAGACTGGCGATCAGCGCCAATCCAGCCACGAGATGCGTCCGGGTCATTTCTTTGTTTTGGCCAGCTCGATAGCGTCCATCACCACCTTGCGGGCTTCCTCGGCATCGCCCCATTTGCCGACACGGACCCATTTTTCGGGCTCCAGGTCTTTGTAATGGGTGAAGAAATGTTCGATCTGCTGCATCACGATCTCGGGCAGATCACCGCCTTCGCCAATCGCGCGATAATAAGGGAATGTTGCATCAATCGGGACGCAGAGCAGCTTTTCGTCCCCGCCATGCTCGTCTTCCAGATTCAACACCGCAATCGGACGGCATCGAACAACACAGCCGGGCATGAAGGGTGAGCGTGCCACGACCAGCGCATCCAGTGGATCGCCATCGGGGGACAATGTATGCGGAATGAAGCCGTAATTGGCGGGATAGCGCATCGGTGTGTGGAGGATGCGGTCGACAAACAGCGCACCGGATGCCTTGTCAAATTCATATTTAACCGGTTCGCCGCCTACGGGCACTTCGATTATGACGTTGAGGCTTTCCGGCGGGTTATCGCCGATAGGAATTTGGGTGATGTCCATAGGGTATTGGGTCCTATTATCTTGTTTTTGGCTTCAAAAGCCGGTCAATGCCCCCTTCAATTTGGCCACCCTCTCCGGCAGTTTCGTCTGCCGTTATTTTTTCAAGGTGCGGATAGCGAAGCCCGCCTGAATAATCGACCAAAAAATTGCTATATTGGTCGTCATTCTTCGCAAATATCTCGATTTTATTCATTTGCCCGCGATTTTCTTCGATCGCCTGGGTCAACATTTCCGCGGTATAGGCTTTGCCATTCACGGCCGTGATGGTGAGGCCGTTTTTAAGGCCCGCCTTAAACGCCGGTCCGTCCCACATCACCGCTTTGACCACGCCCTTGTCGCTCACCACCATGCCGATCGAGTGGCTGAGATCCAGCTGTTTGCGGCGTTTGTCATTGGCGCTGATAAAATCGCTCTTTGTGGCATTATAAACCAGTTTGTAGCCGCCCAGGGTGAGGCCGTTTTTGGGTGCTTCGTCGGTTGTCTGGTATACGCGTTCCTGGATGAATCCGGCCCAATCATAGGGTTGCACGGCATTCAGCGCCTCGATCACATCGGACAGCTCATAGGTGACGACGCCATAGTCGCCATTCTTGCCCTTGAAAAAGCTGCGGGCAAAATTTTCGAGCGATTTCTTGCCGCCCGATTCGCGCCGGATAATGCCATCGGCCTCCAGCCAGATGAGCAGGCCTTCGTTATAATAATCTTCCTGCCGCTGCCAGCTGCTCCACGGTTTGGGTTTGCGCGCGGCAATAATCGGATCATGGGTTGTGTCGATCAGCGGGCGCCATTGGCGGCCAACGCGCAGGTCCATGCCAGCCGCGATCGCGGCAAAGGCATCCAGCGTGTCCTGTTTGGAAAAAAGACCCGAACGCGCGCCAAGCACATAGCCCCAAAACTGCGTCTGGCCTTCATAAACCCAGAGCAGATTGTCGCGCATCGGTTCACGATAATCGGGCGTCCACATGCCGGCGGGGCGGCGATATTTTCCGTTCCAGGCATGGACAATCTCGTGCGGCAACAGGTTGCGGCGACCCGGCCCATCATTCCATTTGGTGAAATATTCGCGGTTCACGCCATTTTCCGAAGAACGATGGTGCTCAATCCCGATGCTGCCCATTTCCTCGGTCAGCGCGAGCAGGAAATCATAGCGGTCATAAGGATGGCTGCCGAACAGCGCCTCTGATTCCCGGACCAATTTGCTGTGCTTGGCAATGTGCGACTTTCTGGGTTTGAGGAATTTGGCATCATCAGCCACGACATTGAGATGCACGCGGCGGCTCAGCCGGTAGGTCTGGAAATTTTTACCGGCAAAGACTGGGCTGTCGATCAGCGTATCATAATCGGTTTTGCGATAGGCAACGCGATTGAGATTATCGGTTCTGGGTTGTCGCGCTTTCGGGCGCATGGAGCTGGCGGCGCGCCAGCCGGGCGGATAGATGGCGGTCGCTTCCACGGGAATCTGTCGGACATAATGGCCAGCAGGATAGAGAGACACCTGGTGCCAGCGCAGGTTGAGCATGGATGGGGCCATCACGATACGGCCCTGACTGGCAGTGGTAGCGGAGGTGAACTGAAATTTGGCGGTGATTTCCGATACGCCTTCCGGCACGTCGAGATGAAAAGCGAAGACATCCATATCATCGCGGATCCAGTCGATTTTTTGGCCGTTTGCCATAAACTCCAGCGCCGCCAGCTTCTCAATCTCGCCGCGCGGCGCATGATTGCCTGGTAGCCATTCGGGGTAGAGCAGCGTCATCCGGCCCGCCTGCGCAACCGGGATTATCTGCGTAATACGAAAAATGCCTTGTACATTGTCGCGCGCGTCCACCTCTAGCTGCATGGTGCCAGGATAGGGAATATCCTGTGCTTGTGAGATAGTGTCTTCCACCGGGGCATAGGTCGGCTTGCTGAGATTGTCCGGCATCGCGGCGGAAAGAGGGGTGACAGGCGAAATGAAGGACAGGACCGAAAACAGGCCCAAAAGTGCAACCACGCGCATACTAACTCTATCCCCTGTAACTTGTCTTCGTAACTTGTCTTCGTAACTTGTCTTCTGGGTTGAATGGCGCTTTTTAGCCGCTACGTCCAGTGGATGGATAAGAAAAGCGCGGGTTTAGCAATAGAAAATAAGCCATCTTTCGCTTTTGCGCCGCACCGGCTAAAGCGCCTTTCAGATTAAAGGGACAGTATGGCAAAAATACAAACACCGCAGCCGGTGCGCGGCACGCAGGATATATTTGGCGAAGATCAGGAGCGTTTCCAGCATGTGGTGGAAACTTTTGAGCGCGTGCGCCGGCTCTACGGGTTTAAGGGCGTACAGATGCCTGTGTTTGAACCGACGGCTGTTTTTGCGCGGTCTTTGGGCGAAACCACCGATGTCGTGTCCAAGGAAATGTATAGCTTTGAGGATCGCGGTGGCGACAGTCTGACCTTACGCCCCGAATTTACCGCCGGAATTTCGCGCGCCTTTCTAACCAATGGCTGGCAGCAACATGCGCCGATGAAATTATCTGCCCACGGCCCGCTATTTCGTTATGAGCGCCCGCAAAAGGGGCGTTATCGCCAGTTCCACCAGCTCGATGCCGAAATTATCGGCGCGGGTGAGGCGGCGGCAGATGTCGAATTGCTCTGTTTTGCGGATCAGCTTTTGAACGAGCTCGGCATATCAGACGGCGTGACGTTGCAGCTCAATACATTGGGCGACGCGGAAAGCCGCGATGCGTGGCGCGACGCGCTGGTTGAACATTTTCAGGCGCATAAAGCCGATTTGTCCCAGGACAGTCAGGACCGGCTGGAACGCAACCCGCTGCGCATATTAGACAGCAAAGAGCGGCAGGACCGCCCAATTGCCGACAGCGCGCCGGAAATTGATGCCTATCTGTCGGAGGAAGCGAAGGAATTTTTCGCGCAGGTGACCGAGGGGCTGGATGCTTGCGGCGTGGCATGGACGCGCAATAGCCGCCTCGTGCGCGGGCTCGATTATTATCGTCATACCGCGTTTGAATTTGTGACCGACCGGCTGGGCGCGCAGGGTACTGTGTTGGCCGGTGGGCGTTATGATGGTTTGATTGAATCGCTGGGCGGTCCCGCGACACCGGCTGTTGGCTGGGCGGCAGGGATTGAACGGTTGGGGATGTTGTTGGATGAGGCTGCCGCTTCCTTCACAGATATTGCTGTAATTCCTTTGGGAGCAGACTTCGAGTTGGAGGCCATTTCCATAACATCCCAACTGAGATCCGCGGGGAAGTCTGTGCAACTATCGTATAAAGGCAACTTCAAAAAACGTCTTCAAAAAGCCAATCAAGTAAAGGCTCGACTGGCTGTACTAGTTGGGATGGAAGAGTGCTACGAAGATGAAGTGGTGCTCAAAAATATGGAGTCGGGTGGTCAGATACATGTCAAGAAATCGACGCTTCTGAATGATGTATCCGATGAAAAGATTTTGGCAATGACGGGCAGGTCATGACTACCATCACACCCCAAAGAATAGCGCAAATCGAAGCGCGCTTTGCCGAGCTGCAGGCGATGATGGCGTCTGGCAATCTCGACGGCGATAAGTTTGTCGAGGTCTCCAAGGAATATGCCGAGATCGAACCGGTAGCCGAGGCTGCGGCCGAGGTTCAGCGCCTACGCGACGAGCAAACGGGGCTGCAAGAAATGCTCGCCGGTGATGATGCCGAGATGAAGGCAATGGCAGCCGATGAAGTCGATGACGTCAAGAAAGCGCTTGAAAAGGCGGAGCATGCGCTGGCACTGAAACTATTGCCGCGGGATAGCGCCGATGATCGCCCCGCGATGCTCGAAATTCGTGCTGGCACCGGCGGCGATGAAGCCGCGCTTTTTGCTGGCGATCTCTATCGGATGTACAGCCGATTTGCTGATGAGCAGGGCTGGAAGGTCGAGCTGATCTCCGCCAATGCATCCGAAGTCGGCGGGTTCAAGGAAGTCGTCGCGAATATCAACGGCAAGGGCGTGTTTGCGAAACTGAAATTCGAATCCGGTGTGCACCGGGTACAGCGTGTGCCCGAAACGGAAAGCGGCGGGCGGATTCACACGTCGGCGGCAACGGTGGCGATTCTGCCGGAACCGGAAGAAGTCGATATCGATATCCGCACCGAAGATCTGCGCATCGATACCTATCGGGCAAGCGGTGCGGGCGGTCAGCATGTCAACAAGACCGACAGCGCGATTCGCATCACCCATTTGCCCACCGGACTGGTAGTGCAATGTCAGGACGGCAAGTCTCAGCATAAGAATAAAGCACAGGCGATGAAAGTATTGGCCGCCCGGCTCTATGAGCAGGAACGCGATGCGGTGCAAAGCGAAGAAGCGGAAGCGCGCAAGTCGATGGTCGGCTCTGGCGACCGCTCCGAACGCATCCGCACCTATAATTATCCGCAAGGGCGGGTGACTGATCACCGCATCAACCTGACGCTGCACAAGCTGCCCGAAATTGTCGAAGGCGGCGGCTTGGGTGAGATGGTCGATGCCCTGATCGCCGAGGATGAAGCCAGCCGGCTTGCCAATCTGGATGGCTGATAATCAAAAGCAAACCCCTCCCCTTCAGGGGAGGGGCAAGGGGTGGGGGCTGTCGAAAGCCCAACTGGCTGTGCTGCAAAATAGAGCCAAAGAAATGCGGGCTAATCCAACCGAGCCTGAAAAAAGGCTTTGGCGTAACATTTCAAACTCGCAATTGAACGGGTTCAAGTTTCGAAGACAAGCCGTCATTGGCCACTATATTGCTGACTTTCTATGTCCACAAAAAGCGCTTGTCATCGAAATAGATGGTGAGACTCACCAGGCGGAGCAAGATGCGCGGCGCGACGAGGAATTGAGGCGTTTGGGATATAAGACGCTCCGGTTCACCAATGCTGATGTGATGCACGATATGGATGCTGTGCTGTGCAGTATATCGAATCATCTTCAAGAAGCCGGGCCGCGTTGGATCAACCCCCACCCCAACCCCTCCCCTGAAGGGGAGGGGCTTGATCGGGCATTGCGGCAAGCGGCGCAGGCATTGGAAACTGTGAGCGAAACGCCGCGCCTCGATGCGGAACTTCTATTGGCGCATGCGCTGGGGATGAACCGTCAGGATTTGCTGCTCAATCTGCCGAAACTCGAAATTCCCGATGGTTTTTCAGCATTGCTGGAGCGCCGCAAATCCCATGAGCCGGTTGCGCATATTGTCGGTGAACGGGAATTCTGGAGCCTGCCGTTTCAGGTGTCCGCCGATGTCCTGATCCCACGTCCCGACAGCGAGATTTTGATCGAAACCGCGGTGGAAATTGGCACCGACCGACCGCCAACACATATCCTGGACCTTGGTACCGGCAGCGGTGCGCTGTTGCTAGCCGCCTTGTCCGAATTTCCCGAGGCGCGGGGTGTGGGAATGGATGCCAGCGCGGCCGCTCTGGCTATGGCGCATAACAATGCCGACAGCTTGGGACTCAGCGATCGTGCGCGTTTCCTGTTGCAGGATTGGACAATGGCGGGTTGGACGCAATCATTGGCTGGGCCGTTTGGCCTGATTCTCGCGAATCCGCCTTATGTATCGACGCAGGCGGAACTGTCCCGCGAAGTGTCGGAATTTGAACCGCATGACGCCTTGTTTGCCGGTGTGCAGGGGATGGACGACTATCATATCATCATTCCGGCTCTGGGTGAATTACTGGCGGACAACGGTACCGCGCTCATCGAGATCGGATTTGACCAAGCCGGCCAAGTGACGAAATTGGCCGAAAAAAACGGTTATATTGTTGAATGCAAACAGGATTTAGGCGGCAACGACCGGTTGCTTGTCTTGCGCCAGGGGCCTGGCCTGTAAAATTTACTTGGATTTGGCGTATGAAGGCGCTAAGGATGTTTCAGGCCCAGATGATTTCTGGCAATTTCCCTAAAATCGCTGGCCTACCCCCATATAGATAATATTGCTGATGTCCGGTGATTTTTGTCTTCTTTGGGTTGCTATGGATCATTGGGTCTGTGGCACGGGCACTGCCTTTGTGGCGGGACAATAACAGGAAAGACCGAGTTTATTAACGGTATAAGGACACCCAGAATTTGATGAATAATCGTCAGGCCGGCGGCCGTCGCCGTGGCCGGAACAACAATAATCGCAATCAGGGCAACCGCGGTGGCGGCGGTGTGGACCGGGACAACCGGATCGACAATCGCGCGCGCGGTAATGCGGCCCAGATGCTGGATAAATACAAAAAAATGGCGCAGGATGCCCAAGTTAATGGCGACCGCGTCAATGCCGAATATTATCATCAATTTGCCGACCATTATTTCCGGGTGAACGCAGACAGCCAGGCGCGCCGTGAAGAGCAGCGACTAGCCCGCGAAGAACAGCGCGGCCAGAATGCAGACCGCGATGACCGGTCTGAGCAGGACGAGGGCGAGCGTCAGGATCGCAGCCCGCGTGGACGCCAGCAGCGCGACCGTGGTGCAAAACCGGAAACTGCCAAAGATGATGCAGCTGCACCAGCTTCGCAAGAAGATGGCAAGGCTGACGCTCCAGCAGAGAAAAAACCCGTCCGGGCCCGTCGTCCGCGCAAACCGGCAGCCGAAGTCGCAGAAGCCAATGGCGAATCAAACGGCCTTGACGCAAGCGCTTTGCCGCCGGCTATCTCGATACAATCGGATGATGACGCTGATGGTGAAGCCGAGAAGAAACCGGCTCGCAAGCGTCGCACCATCAAAGCCAAAACGGCCGAAACCGAAGCGGCGCAGGAAGGCGACGCAGCCTAATTCATTCGGTTTTTTCTGCCAGGGCGGCCTTTAGCCAGTCCGGCAGATCAAAGCCCGTGATATCATCGACTCGGCGATGTTCGATGGACAGCCCAAGATCGGGATAGGCGACGCGTTGGCGTTTCTCGTCGGCCTGATCAAGCGGTACGACGACCAGACGGCGGTTGATCTTTTGCCGGTAATTCATCCGCGCGGTATTTTCCTGCCCGACATAGCAGCCTTTGGAAAAGCTGACGCCGTTCAGTTCGGTGGCATTGCATTCCAGCCATAGGGTTTTGTCGCTGCCCAATTCGACTTGCCCTTCCGTGACGCCCAAGGAAAGACGGTGGGCTTTATAGGCCGCATCGACGCTTTCCTCTTTCTGGCTGTCTTCGAGCCAGCGATAGCCCAAGAGCGAAAGCCGCGGATCAGCGGGTTTCTCTTCTGCTTCGAGAGACCAGTGCACGGTGAGACTTGCGTCTATTTCAATGCCGATCTTGCGGCGCAGGCGATAGAGTTTCAAGCGCTTGGCCAAGGCTTCGGCATGGTCCTTTTCACAGTCGATCAGGATGTCGTCGCCTTCGGCCCACAGGAAAAAGTCGAACAACACCTTCCCCTGCGCCGTCAGCACGGCAGACCATTGCGGCATATCTGGCTGAACAGCCTGCATATCCTGTGTGACAAGTCCCTGAAGGAATTCACGGCAGTCTTCGCTCTGGTCTTTTGCGGATATGCGGATCAATCCGCGCTGATTAAGTCTGGTTTCGGTCATGCAGATTAGGTAGGGACGCTCAGCGTTAAAAGAAAGCCCGAACAATGAATCAATCGCCGAACCAAATCACGATCAGACAGCCAGATGACTGGCATGTCCATCTGCGTGATGGCGATATGCTGCGGTCGGTGGCCAGCTATACCGCGCGCCAATTTGCCCGCGCGATCGTCATGCCTAATCTGTCACCGCCGGTAACCGATACGGCGGCTGCGCAGGCCTATCGCGAGCGCATTTTGGCGTCAGTCCCTGAGGCTTCAGGCTTCACACCGCTTATGACCTGCTATCTGACGGACAGTTCCGATGCGCAGGATATGGCGCAGGGTTTTGAACAGGGCGTTTTCACCGCCGCCAAACTTTATCCCGCCAATGCGACCACCAACAGCGCCCATGGCGTGACCGATGTCGTCAATATCATGCCGGTGCTGGAGCGGATGCAGGATATCGGTATGCCGCTATTGATCCACGGCGAAGTTACCGATGCGGACGTTGATGTGTTTGACCGGGAAGCGGTGTTTATCGAACGCACCCTGTCCAAAATTGTCGATCAAATGCCGGAACTGAAAGTGGTGTTCGAGCATATCACCACGGCCGACGCGGTTGATTTTGTGAATGCCGCAGGCCCCAATGTCGGCGCGACCGTCACCCCGCAACATCTTCATATCAACCGCAATGCCATGTTTCAGGGCGGTATAAGGCCGCATGCCTATTGTCTGCCAGTGGCCAAGCGCGAACAGCACCGGCTGGCCTTGCGCAAAGCGGCGACATCGGGATCGCCGAAATATTTTCTCGGCACCGACAGCGCGCCGCATGAAATTGACGCCAAGGAATCCGCCTGTGGTTGTGCCGGTATTTTTAACGCGCCCTATGCGCTGGAAAGCTATGCCACCGTTTTTGAGGAAGAAGGCGCGCTCGACAAGCTTGAAGGTTTTGCGTCGATCCATGGTCCGCAATTTTATGGCCTGCCGCTCAACGAAGGTACCGTTACTTTGAAACGATCCGCGACCACGGTGCCGGACAATATCGAAGCGGGCGGGTCGACAATCGTACCTTTTCACGCCGGACAAGAACTGCGTTGGCAGATTGTCGGGTAAGGGGAACTAGGTCGCAGCCGTTTTCTTGCTGGCACCGCCGAAAATCGCGTCGGCGGAGAATATCGCCAGGCTGGTCCAGATCAGAATGAAGCAGATGATATGCGACGTTGTGAGCGGCTCGCGATAGAGCAAGACACCGATCAGAAATTGCAGCGTCGGCGCAATATATTGCGTTAGTCCAATGGTGCTGAGCTTCATTTTCTTGACCGCCGCAGCAAATAGCATCAGCGGCGTGGCCGTGACTATTGCACCGCCCAGCAGCAGTATATCGATGGTGAGATTGTCACCAAGATGCGTGGTTGTGGTCGGCGTTGTGGTACCAAAAGTGATCCAGCCGATAAACAGCAGGAAAGGCAAAAGCAGATAGCTCGTCTCGACAGTCAGCCCGACGATTGGACCGACATCAGTAACTTTGCGGACCAAGCCATATAACCCCCATGACCCCGCCAGTGCGAGACTGATCCACAGGGTCTGCCATGCCTCCATCGCGAGGATGGAAACGCCAATGGCGGCTATGCCGACAGCGATCCATTGGTTACGACTCAGCTTTTCCTTAAGGAAGATGCTAGCGAGAAAAACACTGAGCAATGGGCTGATGAAATAGCCGAGGCTGGCTGCGAGAATGTGGTCTTCCTGAATGGCCCAGACATAGATGAGCCAGTTAACGGTAATGAGCAGGGCGGTCGCCAGCAAGGGCCCACGTATTTTTGCTTCTGCCCAAGCGACGCGCAGACCGGATAGATTTTTACGGAAATAGAGGATGACCAAAAGAACCGGTACCGACCAGATGATACGGTGGGCGACGACTTCGAGCGGGGCAACACTCTCTAACAGCTTGAAATAAATCGGCATTACACCCCAGATGCAGCATGCAAGAAGCGCCTGTAAGAGCCCCAGTCGGCTGGTGGATGCTTGGCCTGTCATGGCATTGCGCCTAGGCCCGGGCCGTTGGGGTGGCAATATAAATTAGTTTGGGGCGCTGATAATTATGCTGTCCTACAAGGTCGCACTTGGGTTATGTTTCGGCCGATGAATGGACAGGATCTTGTTGGATAGCCTCGGGCAGGGGCTCAGCTTGTCGCCGAAGGCAAACGGTTCGACAGAATTTCACCACCATTTTGCGCATAATTTGTAGAATTTCGCAGACGGCTTTCAGACCAGTTGGTTGCGCTGAGCAGAAAGGGGTCAGATGATCCCGCCGCCGATCCAGAGGCGGAAAGCACAAATGCACATGACGATCAGGCAGAAATACATGCCGCTGCTGCGCGATGAGATAAGTCCGAAAAGGGCACCGACGCCAGCAATGGGCAAAATCAGCCAGTTGGTCCAGCCGAGAAGCGGGACAAGTCCGACAAAAGCCAATATGAGGGCGATGCCGCCGATGAGTATTGAGATTAGATTAGCCATAACTGTATTATAGGTATAGTGCACCTGTTTTGCAAGTGTTTCTATGCAGATAAACCTATGATAACAGCGCTGTTCAGGGAGGATAGCGATGAACATCGATGATATCAGGATTGAAACCGAGCGCTTGATACTGCGCCCGCCCAATGCCGACGACTTTGAAGGCTGGTCGGCTTTTCAGGCCGATGCAGAAACCATGACCTTTATTGGCGGCGTGAAAAGCCGGTCGGAAAGCTGGCGTGACCTGTGCGGTATGGTTGGTGCATGGCATGTGCGCGGCTATGCGATGTTCTCGCTCATCCTGAAAGACAGTAATCAGTGGATCGGCCGGATCGGCCCTTGGAATCCCGAGGGCTGGCCTGGCACCGAAGTGGGTTGGGCCTTAGCCCCCGACTTTGCCGGCAAAGGCTATGCGCTGGAAGCGGCGGTGGCGAGCATGAACTATGTCGTTGATACGCTGGGATGGACAGACGTTTGTCATACGATAGACCCGGAAAATCTCGCTTCGATCAAATTAGCCGAACGACTGGGCTCAACCAATCGCGGGCCGACGAAACTGCCGCCTCCCTATCACGATGCGCGGGTTGACGACTGGGGCCAATCGCGCGAACAATGGCTCGAAAACCGAAAGCAATTTCAATAGGCTCGGCGCAAACGGGGTATAAAGGAGAACAGGCATATGGCGGAAGACAGGTATCTGGATCCGACACGGGAACATTTTGATGCGTTCAAGGCGTTGCCCCGCGATGTGCCGATCAATATGCTCAACCTGTTGCGCTTCCACGAGCATGCCCAATATCCCGACGACCATCCCAATGCCGCGCACGGCTGGAGCGGTGCACGCGCCTATGAAGAATATGGCAAGACCAGCGGACCGATTTTCAAGCGGGTTGGCGGGACGATCATCTGGCGCGGGAAGATGGAAGCAATGGTGATTGGTCCCGATGACAAGCAATGGGATGCTTCGTTCATCGCGCGCTACCCGAATAGCGGTGCGTTTTTGGAAATGGTCACCGATCCCGACTATCAGAAAGCGGTCGTCAATCGTCAGGCAGCGGTTTTGACATCGCGGCTGATTCGATTTGGTGAACTGGACGGTCCCGATGGTTTTGGCTGAGAATCCCAAAATGGGACAGTTGGTTAACGGAAGATTGCCGGTTTAACCACATTTCCTAACAGAAAATTAACGCTTTTTGGTGCAATTATGCCCGCATATTCAGGAGCATATTGCATGACTTATCTATCCCGTTCCCTCTTGCTGACAGCAACGGCATTCACCTTGCCGCTGACTCTCGCGGCTTGTGGTAGCAACGAAGGGAATGAAGCGGAACTGGCGGAGTTGGATGACAATCTGACCGCCGACCCAGCCATGAAAGATGCGCTGGAAGACCAGATATTGGTTGACCCTAATCTGACCGATCAGGCCAACACCAATGCGATCCGCGGTGCTAATGGCCCGGTTGATGGCAAAGTTCCGCCGGACGGTGGCAAAGCTTATGCAACCGCCCAGTTTGAAGGCAAGATGCTCAGTGCACCCAAGCCGCGCAACATGACATCGGACGATGAATGCTCCAGCTGTGACGGGTCCGAGGGCATGACCCTGGGCGCAAAGGCACAGGCGCAGCGCGGCAAAGGCACATGCGATCAGAAGCTAAGCTATGATATGGGCTGGGCTAACCGGATGCCACCGGAATTCCCGATCTATCCCAAGGCCAATGTGAAAGAAGCCGCCGGTGTTGATGGCGGCCTATGCGACATTCGGGTGGTGAGCTTCTCTACGGCTAGCCCGATCAAGAATGTCGTCGACTATTATTACACCCAGGCCAAACGCGGCGGCTATAGTGCGGAATATCTGCTGCGCGGCAGCGAGCATGTTTTGGGCGGTGTTCGGGCAAATGACGATGGCGCTTATGTGATCACACTCAACAAGCGCGCCGGTGGCGGATCGGTTGTTGATATCGTTGCGAGCAACGGGCGCTAGATTTTACACAGATTACCGACGCCAGATTTTCGCATTTCACTAATCTGGCAGAAGGAAGGGGCAGCTTCGGCCGCCCCTTTTTATGGTGGTGCGCGAGACTTTGTCTTGTTCGTCATTCTGAACTTGTTTCAGGATCTGGCGAGCCGCCAAGCCTTAGGGAGATCCTGAAACAAGTTCAGAATGACGAGTGGGTTTCAGGGCAATCGCTGAATAAAGCAACCCACGACGCTCTTCACTATTCCCGGTAGCTACCGCCCCCGTCCACGGTAATATCGTTCGCGGTGGTGAAGCTGCTGGCATCGCTGGCCAGCCATAGCATTGCATCGGCAACTTCGGTTGCCAGGCCAACCCGGTTGATTGGATGGTTGCGGTTAAATACTTCCACTGCCTCTTCATACGATCCGGGATAAGCGGCGAGATAGCGTTGATACATCGGCGTATCAATTGCACCGGGATGCACGGTGTTAACGCGGACCGGGTATTTTTCCGCCGCGCAGTGCAGGGCAAGGGATTTGCTGAGCGATGTCACCGCGGCCTTGCTGGCGCAATAAGCAGCAAATTGCGCGCCCGGGCGCATGGCCAACATCGACCCGATATTGACGATCGTACCATCTTCGCCGCTGTCGATTATGGCCGGCAGCGCGACCCGGCATCCGTTAAAGGTGCCATGCAGATTAATGTCGATGGTGCGGTTCCAGCTGTCGAGATCGACCTCGTCCACGGAACCAGGCTCGGAAATGCCCGCGACATTGAACAGGGTGGTGATCTTGCCAAATTTCTCCTTGGTTGCGGCAACCGCGGCTTCCCACTGATCCAGATCGCGGACATCCAGCTCGACCGCAGCCGCGCGGTCGCCAAGGTCCGCCGCATGGGCCTCAGCTTTTTCCAGCTGGATATCGCCGAGCATGACGGACCCGCCTTCCTCAACAAAACGCTGTGCAGCCGTGCCGCCAATGCCTTCCGCGCCGCCGGAAATCAGCGCCACTTTTCCGTCCATCATCCCCATAGTTTCGCCCTTTGTCTGTTATCAGCGTTTGTCAAAAGTGAGCGGCAGATTGGTCAGTCCGCGCAACATCATGTTGGGCGGATAAGTCAGTTCAGCGCCTTCCTGTATCCGGATATTGTCGATACGCTCGGCAAATTGCTGGAAGGATACGGTCATTTCCTTGCGCGACAACATGTTACCAACGCACATGTGAATGCCTTTGCCAAAGGCGAGGTGAGTCCGCGCATTTTTGCGATCGACCTGAAATGTATTGGGATTTTCAAACTGCTTGGGATCACGATTGGCGGCATGATAGCGCATCATCACCATCGCGCCCTTGGGCAGCATGACACCGCCGAGTTCCGCATCCCGGTGCATCACACGCCAGATACCGGAAGACCCGCTTGATAGGCGCAGCACTTCTTCGACGGCATTGGGAATAAGCGACGGGTCGTCCTGAATCTTTTTATATTGATCCGGGTTGGTCGCAAACAGGCGCAGACCTTCGCCCAGCGCCGCTGTGGTGGTTTCATTGCCCGCGACCATCAGCTGCTGAACAATGGAAAGCGATTCTGCATCATCCAGCGGCCGCTCACCATCCACCTGCGCATTGACAAGATCGGAGAGAATATCATTCTTCGCCTCTTTCCGGCGCGCATCCATATTGGCCTTGAGGGCGTGTTGATATTCGACCACTTCGCGCTCGGTTTCCAATTGTCGTTCGCGGGTCATCATGCCGGACAGCCGATCCACAAAGGCATTGGTCCAGCGTTTGATGGTATCGGCATCGGCCACGTCCAGTCCCAGCTGCACAGCGATGGTGCGGACCGGCATAGGAATGGCATATTCCTCCATGAACTCACATTGGCCCTTGTCGATAAAATTATCGATCAGCTCGTTTGACATGGCCCTGATGCTGTCTTCCAGCTTGTTCACCTTGGGCATGGAGAAAGCGAGATTGACGAGCTTGCGAAACCGGGTATGGACCGGCGGATCGGCGGTCAGCAGCGTGTTGACCTGTGGCCATCCTTCCGCCTGTATGGCTTGCAATTCCTCGTCATTCGCAAGCTCTTCTTCCGATTTACCGCCCGACAGCAGCGCATTGAAGTTATTGGAAAAATCATCCAGCCGGCCGACGGCTTCAGAGATCAGGTCATAATCAAGCACGACATAAGCACCGCTCGCCTGATCCTGAAAGACGGGGCTTTTGGCGCGCTGCTCTTCGTAAAAGTCAAACGGGTCAACCAGTATGTCTGGTTGAAATAGGGATTTTGAAACCGCTTCGTTCATGTCTTCATTCCTGTTGGGGGTTCAATCAAAGGCAGGTGTTGGCACGCCTTCCGCGTTATAAACCGGGCCCTCTGCATCCACGCGATATTTTGCGCTGACGGCATTGGTCAGGCCGAACTTGCCGATATGAGCAAGCATGCTGGCATAATGGACATCTTTGAAATGCTGCGCGAGGGCCTCTTCGTCGGTCCATTCCTCAAACACTTCGATACGGGCGGGGTTATGCATGTCCGCACACCAGCTATAGCATAAGCAACCTTCCTGACTTAGCGCGCCATCAATATAGGGCTGCGCTTTTTTCAAACATTCTTCGCGTGTTGCCGGATCCACATCAATATGCGCCGCTATCAATATTTTCGCCATGTTCCAAATTCCCCCTTAAAGCTTCTGCCCGCCGAGCTGAGCGACCACATTGAATATGCGTTTCTTGTACAACCACCGGCCATCTATCTTGACGAACTCGTCATCATAGCGACCACCGGCAATGCGCGGCTCACCATTTTCGACTAGAATCTCGTGGGTTTGGTATCGGCCTGTGGCGGTGTCACCGGTGATTTCCAGGCTGCCTGGAATGCCGAGAAAGCTGACCGCATCAAACTGGCTCATCGCGCCATTCCAAAGGTTGACGATATTCTCGCGCCCGACAACTTCGGTGCCCATCAGTGACCAGACGGCATCTTCCGTCCAAAGCGCGCCCCAATCATCGGGGTCTGTGCGTAACACTGCATCGCAATAGGTGTCGTGTAACTCCCGGATTGCCAACCGGTCTTCTATTGGTCCTGAAAACATGGACTCATCCTCTCCTCTTTACAGGAGAGATTACACGGTAAAAGCGCCCGACATGCAAGCTGCCATAAGTGCTAGGAAATAGAGATCTAGTCGCCGCTAATGCGTTCTATGTCTGCCCCGACCGCCGCCAGTTTTTCTTCCAGCCGTTCATATCCGCGATCAAGGTGGTAGATGCGCTGCAACTGGGTTTCCCCTTCGGCAGCGAGGGCTGCAATGACAAGGCTCATGGACGCACGCAGGTCTGTCGCCATGACCGGCGCGCCGGTCATTTTCTTGACGCCGCGGACCACGGCGGTGCGGCCCTTGGTCTCGATATCCGCGCCCATCCGGTTGAGTTCTGGCACATGCATATAGCGGTTCTCGAAAATGGTCTCTGTCAGGACGCTGGCACCGTCGGCCATGCATAGCATCGCCATCAACTGCGCCTGCATATCAGTGGCAAGACCAGGATAAGGTGCGGTTTCCAAAGTCAGTGGCTTTAGCGCTCCATTGGCCGCTACCTTGATGCCCTTGTTATAAGGTTCGATATGCAATCCAGCTTCGGTGAGCGCAGCCAAGGTTGCTTCCATCTCGTCCGCCTTGGCGCCGACTAGATCGACCTCACCACCGGTAATGCCGGCTGCGCAAGCATAGCTGCCCGCCTCGATCCGGTCTGCCATGACCCTGTAGGTGCAGCCATGCAGGCGCTCTACGCCGTGGATGGTGAGGTCGGATGATCCAATGCCTTCAATCTCTGCGCCCATAGCGACCAGCATGTTGCACAGATCGACAATTTCAGGTTCTCGCGCTGCATTTTTCAATCGGCTTTCGCCATTGGCGAGCACCGCCGCCATCAATGCGTTTTCGGTGGCTCCAACCGACACAACTGGAAAGGTAAACTCACCGCCAGGCAGACCACCATCGGGCTGCCGCGCGGTCACATAACCGCTGGTGGTTTCAATCACCGCGCCCAGTGCCTCAATTGCTTTGAGATGCAGATCGATTGGGCGGTTACCGATGGCGCAGCCGCCAGGCAGCGATACCCGGCACTCACCGGCGCGCGCCAGCAACGGTCCCAGGACCAGGATAGAAGCGCGCATCTTGCGGACAATGTCATAAGGCGCTTCGGTCGAGGTAATCTTGCCGGCTTTCAGTGTCATCACCCGGCCGAAATCTTCGGGCCGCGCGCCTTCGATGGTGGTCGAAACGCCAAGCTGGTTGAGCAAATGGCCGAAACTGTCGACATCGGCCAAGCGCGGCAGGTTGCGCAAGGTGACCGGCTCGTCCGTCAGCAGCGCGCAGGGCAAAAGCGTCAAGGCGCTGTTCTTGGCGCCAGAAATCGGGATGATGCCAGACAGCTTTTTGCCGCCGCGTATAGAGATAATATCCATCGCGACGGTTTAGCGAAAATGAGCCGCCGTGCAAGGGACAGCAACCATCATCGCGGTAAAGTTACAAACGCGCCTGTCGCTTAGTGGTCAAAGCCGGGATTGGTCCGGTTCAATTTGCGCATCAGGCCCGGCCAGACAAGATTGTCGCCCAGACCCGGCATGAAGGCAGGCGCGGTTTGCTGATGTACACGCTGACCCATATCTTCCGGCTCCTCATGCAAATGCTCCTCGCCGCCCACGGCTTGCGCCAGGATCTGGGTCTTGCAGGCATTTTCAAGGAAATACATGCGCAGAAAGGCGAGCGCGCAATTTTTGCCAACGGTCAATGTGCCATGATTGCGCAAGATTAGCAGGTTCTTGTCGCCCACGTCCGCGATCAGGCGCTCGCGCTCATCGAGATCCAGCGCGATACCTTCATAATCATGATAGGCGAGATCCTCATGCACCTGCATGGAGAACTGCGTGTAGCGACGCAGCCCCTCTTTCTGAACCGAGACCGCAATACCATAAGGCGTGTGGACATGGATCACGCAGCCGGCATCTTCGCGCGCGCTATGAACCGCGCTGTGAATGGTGAAACCGGCGGGATTGATAAAATAGGGCGTATCCTGTTTGATATTGCCTTCCAAATCGATCTTGACCAGCGAGCTGGCGGTCATCTCGTCAAACATCACACCATAGGGATTGATCAGGAAGCGTTCTTCGCCATCTTCATCGGGCAAGCGCGCCGAGATATGGGTGAAGACCAGATCGGTCCAGGCATGCATTGCGCATAGCCGATAGGTTGCGGCCAGGTCGCAGCGCAATTTCCATTCGACGTCAGAGACTTTGCCTTCGAGCCGGTCAATTGTAGTCGGATCAGGAATGTTAAACCCGGCATCAACCTGCATCGCGCTGCCGGTATCATTTACTGCGGTAGCCATCACTATCTCTCCTCATAGAATCGGTTCAAACTGTTAAACCCATATTGGCATAGTCTTGGCCGCATGGGACAGCTTTTTTTACTACAGTGCAGTCGCTGTTGCGGGCGTTTCCAACCGGTATTTCTATCAAAGGAACGCTATATTTGGTAAGTAGCGAGCGATACCCCTTCCCTTGAAACAGAACATCCATGCCAGAACCCGTTGAGACTGAACCCGAACTGCCCTGTGCGATTGTGACAAAGCTGCGCTCTGGTATGGAGGTGTGCCTGCGCCCGATTCATCCGTCCGATCAAGACAAGATTGAGCGCGGGATCATGGAATTGTCCGATCGCTCCCGCTATTTGCGTTTTTTCTCCAGCTTTAAAGTAGCTCCACCATCGGTAGTCGAGCAATTGTCGGCGGTGGATGGTGTCAACCATATCGCCTGGGGCGTGGTCAATCTGGATCTGGATGACCATCCACCCATTGCCGCTGCGCATGCGATCCGGGATGAGAAAGACTCAAAGCGAGGTGAATTCGCCATTGCCGTGCTTGATGACTATCAGAGCAAAGGCGTATCGCGGGCCTTGATCGCTGCCCTGTTCAGCAACTGTGTGGAACAGGGGATCGACAAGCTTGATATCGCAGTGTTGCGGGAAAATAAAAAGGCTGCCCGCCTGATAGCTGCGCTGGGGGCGGAGATAATGCGAAGCGAAGGCACTGTCGCCTATTATCGCCTCGATCTGGCGCAAACTTTGGATGCGCTACGAAGGATGGAAAAGCCGGAAGGGTTGCGCAAAATATGGGCGGCTTTTGATGACTAAGCCATGTTCGGTTCATCAATAGACATTATCAATCAAACACCATTATTCTTGACCATAGTCGTGCACGCGTGGCTATGAATAGCTTTAAATTTCAACGTGGTGGGGATCAGGCTCTATGACAAATGGCGGAACACAAAGCCTAAATACTGGTTTTTTCGGTTGGATCGAACGGACTGGTAATAAGCTTCCCGATCCCGTTTTTCTGTTTTTCTACCTGATCCTGTTTGTTGTCGCTTTGTCAGTTGTTGCGGACTTGCTGGGATGGTCCGCTGTCCACCCGATCGAAATGGATCCCGAAACGGGTGAGCGTAGGGTGATTGCGGCAAACAGCCTGTTTTCGGCGGAAAATATCAGGCGGTTATGGGTGGAGATGCCCAAGACCTTTACCCATTTCCATCCGCTTGGCTATGTGCTTGTGGTGATGCTGGGTGCCGGTGTGGCTGAGCGATCCGGCCTGTTTGGCACGGCGATGAGAGCCGGTGTGCGTAATGCACCGACGATATTGCTTACGCCGATCGTAGCGCTCGTGGCGATGCTCGGAAATCTGGCCGCTGATGCCGCCTATGTCGTACTGATCCCGCTGGCAGGCATTATCTTTGCGGCGGCTGGCCGGCACCCCGTGGCCGGGATTGCTGCGGCCTTTGCCGGGGTATCAGGCGGGTTTTCTGCAAACCTATTCCCAGGTCAGCTTGATGCACTGTTATTCGGCATCACCCAGGCCGCCGCCGAAACGGTCTTTGTCGGCTGGGAGGCCAATATTGCGGGCAACTGGTATTTTATCTTTGTGATGACTTTCGTGTTCCTGCCGGTCATCTGGTATGTGACCGACCGGATTATCGAGCCGCGGCTGGGGACCTATAGCGGTTCGATCAACCCCAGCGCTAATCTTCCCGACAGCGCTGAATCGGATGAGGAAACCCAAGATCGCCCACTTGATGCGGGGGAGAAACGCGGCCTGCGCTTTGCTGGTCTCGCGACACTGGGGGTAATAGCGCTTTGGCTGCTGATGACCTTCGGCCCTGGTACGGCGCTGATTGATGAAACGGCGTCGGCAGAGGCACAGTTCACGCCCTTTTATCAGTCGCTGGTCGCCGGATTTTTTCTGCTCTTCCTGCTCGCCGGTTGGGCCTATGGCAAAGGCGTTGGCAATATCACAACCCATCGTGATCTTGTGAAAATGATGAGCGACAGCATGGCGGACATGGCCTATTTCCTCGTCCTTGCCTTCATGGTCGCGCATTTTGTCGCAATGTTCAGCTGGTCCAATCTCGGCCTGATCACAGCCGTCCACGGCGCCGAAATCCTGCAAAGCCTTGATCTACCTGCGCCGATATTGCTCGCTTTGGTGGTCATATTCGTGGCGGTGATGAACCTGTTTGTCGGTTCGGCCAGTGCCAAATGGGCGCTGCTTGCACCGATATTGGTGCCGATGCTGATGCTCATCGGGGTTAGCGCGGAAACCACCACGGCCGCTTATCGTGTGGGTGACAGTGCAACCAATATCATCACGCCGCTAATGGTCTATTTCCCGCTTATCCTGATCTTCTGCCAGCGCTGGAACAAGGATTTCGGCATCGGCAATTTGACCGCTATGATGTTGCCCTATGCGCTGTGGCTGCTCGGAGCTGGATTGGCGCTCATCATGGTTTGGGTGGCATTTGAAATCCCGTTGGGGCCTGCATCCCCGGTCTTCGCGCCACCACCTTCAGGGGGCGCTTAGATCAAGGTTGGCATCGTCTCTGTCACCGAACAGATGCTTGTCAAACCAGCGGGCATTATGTTCCATCGCGGCTACTCTTTCTTTGGGCCGTGATATGACGTGACCTGTATCTTCATAGATAACCAATTCGGTTTCGACGCCAACATCCTTTAGCCCGCGGAAAAACTCCATGCCATTGGCGAAGGGTACACGGTTATCATCGCGGCCGTGTTGGATCAGTGTCGGTGTGACCGCATTTTTGATCGAACCCATGGCTCCCGTTGTCTTATAAATTTCGGGATCATCCGATGGCGTTGCTTCCAGATAAGCAAGCGGGCTGGTGGGTTGATCGCTTAGGGCATAATAGGTCCCATAGTCGGTGATTCCCGCACCCACAGAAAATGCCTTGTAGCGTGTCGTTCGAACGGCGAGACCAGCAGTTACCGTGCCACCTGCACTCCAGCCCATGGCGCCGAGTTTTTCGGGATCGGCTATGCCGGTTTCTATAAGGTGATCGATTCCGGATTCGACATCTACCGTGTAGCCAATGCCCAAGGAGCGGACGTTCGCTGCCATCAGTTCGTCGGTATAGCTTCCGGATCCTCGATAATTGGGTTCAAAAATCGCGGCCCCTTTGCGCAGCCAATATTCAGTCGGGTAGATTTGATTCCCCACACGACGCGGGCGCGAGGTGGCTGATGGACCGCCATGGGCGATAACTAGCACAGGCATAGGTCCATCCAACCGGTTTTCCGGAGCCGGCAGGGTCAGGACGCCTTCGAGATCTAATCCGTCCGGGGTGGTCCACTGAACCAGACGCACTTCCGTTTTCGGCCAGTCGGCAATTGCCTGACTGAACTGCGTCAGGCGCTTTTCATCAGCATATCCGGTCGCCGTTACCTTGCGCGTGTAAATCTCTGTCGCGCGCTCACCATCCACCGCGCCAAAAGCAACAGTTTTGCCGTCAGCAGAAAAGGAATAGCCCTCTACTCGGCCGCGACCAGTGGTCAAATTGGTGACGTTCCGCGAATCCAAATCCATGCGGAACAGGTCGCTTTCGACCCGATAGTGCGACATGAAAAATATCGCGTTCCCCTGCCAGCCAATAATATTGGCATCATTATATTTATCGGTCCTGTTACTGATCCGTTCGATCTTTCCGCCTTCAATCGGCGTCAGGCCCATCCAATATTGGCGGGTATAGTAATAAGGTGGCTCACCCATATGAAAGGCCACGGTTTTTCCATCCGGAGAGACTTTGGGGTCGAGATCCATGCCGGGCCGGCGGACAACAGGGCGCTGCTTGGCGGTCGCGATATTGACGGCGGAAATATCCTGTGTCCCCAGATCATAAGGCGATCCGCTTTTGGCGTGATCAAATAGGATTTCCTTGCTGTCCGGCGTGAAAGTAAAACCACCGCCGAAAAAGCTGCCAATGGTGAAGGCGGTGCCCCCGGTCAGCCGCCGTAATGGTGCCTCTGTATCCGTATGTTCGGAGCGTTCGGCAATTGGTGCATTTGCATTTTGAGCTTTTGTAAGGTCGAGAAGCCACAGATGATCGCGGCCGGAATAATCGTCGGCAAATGCGAAATTACCATAAGCATTTTCGACCTGCGCTTTGGATTTTGCTGGTCGCTCGCTCAGTTTCAAAGCCATGTAGCGGCCATCAGGAGACCAGATATAAGAGTTGATTCCACCTGGCAGAGCCGTGATTTGCCGGACGTTGCTGCCGTCCCGGTTCATAATGAAAATCTGGGTGCCGATATCGGTACTGGCGCGATAGGAAATGCGCTTTCCATCAGGGGACCAGGCAATGTCGCCGGACGATCCTTTGGGATTGTTGGTCAGCTGAACCGTCTTGCCATTTTCGATGATATGAATTTCCCGATCATAGCGGTTTTTTTGCCAATCTGCGGTGCGGATAGTGAAAGCAACAGCTTTACCGTCGGGGGATATTGCAGGCGAACCAGGTGTTTCAATAGATGCCATGCATTCTAACACACCATCGCTACATCGGTTCTCAGTAGAGGAAGGTGAAACGACAGCGTCGGCGGCATGGGCGGGCATAGCCGTGTTGGACAGTATGACGGCGGCACTGAACAGGCAAAGGAAACGATTCATTATGAGGACCTTGCTGAATGTGGAGGGGGTATTCAAAAAGAAGTTGAGGGGGAGTTGAAGACTAATTCACCATGATCTACCAACGATTTTCTGCTTATTCTCGCTTTTTATCGTTAATCATATGCAGCAAATATGCGTTAGGAGTAAAAAATATGGCGAATAACGCAATGACGGAAATTTCCGATCTGGATGATTTTGACCGGCGGATTCTTAATATCGTCCAATGCGACAATCAGCGCACCCATGCCGATATAGGTGAAGCGGTGGGACTGTCGGCTTCGGCAGTCAGGCGGCGGTTGAAACTGTTGCGTGATACAGGTTTCATCGAAAAAGACGTCGCGCTGCTGCGCGCTAGCAACATCGGTGTGCGTTTGATCGTCCTGATTTACTTTCAGAACGAAAGCATTGAAGCCTTTAACGCTTTAGACGAGCAGATTCGCACGACGCCGGAGATCCTGCAAGGCTATCATGTTTCCGGTTCGATGGATTATGTCCTGATCGTTCAGGGACCTGATGTCGAATGGTATGAGGAATGGGGCAAACAGGCCTTTATGAGCAATCCCGCGATACGGCGCTATGACAGCCATGTAGTCTGGTCCTGCAAGAAATTTGATACGGCGCTACCGCTATAGGCGATCGACTTGCCCCCTATAGCTTTCGGATCATGCTCAGTCCCTGAGCAGTCCCAAAGCGGCATAGGCTTTGTCGACCGTTGGCTGCGCCAGTGCTTGTGCACGTTCTGCACCGTCTCGTAAAATCGTATCAATCGCACCCTTGTCCTGACGCAGTTCTTCATATCGATCGCGGATCGGGGAAAGCTTGGATACGGCAAGATCGGCAAGCGCTGGTTTGAACGCACCAAAGCCTTGCCCGGCATGTTCATCTAATACCGCTTGAGGTGTGCTATCATCCAGCGCTGCATAAATACCGACCAGATTGGTTGCCTCTGCGCGTCCCTCCAGTTCTTCCAGTTTGCTGGGCAAAGGGTCGGCGTCGGTGCGCGCCTTTTTGATCTTCTTGGCGATGGTATCGTCATCGTCGGTCATGTTGATCCGGCTCAAATCAGATGGATCAGATTTCGACATTTTTGCCGCGCCATCGCGCAGCGACATGATCCGCGCCGCTGTCGCGCCGATATAAGGTTCCGGCAGGGTGAAGACTTCGCTGCCGGTATCATTGTTAAACTTGGTCGCGATATCGCGCGCCAGTTCGAGATGCTGTTTCTGATCTTCGCCCACGGGCACATGCGTGGCTTGATAGATGAGCACGTCGGCGGCCTGCAGCACCGGATAGCCATAGAGACCCAGCGAACTGCGCTGTTTATGCTTGCCGGACTTCTCCTTGAACTGGGTCATCCGGTCGAGCCATCCCATGGGGGTGTTGCAGATCAACATCCAGGCAAGCTCGGCGTGCTGCGGCACCCGAGCCTGATTGAACAGGATGGATTTTTGAGTATCGACACCGGCGGCAACAAGGGCCGCCACCATATTCCGGCAATTGTCAGACAGTTCAGCCGGATCATTGGGCACGGTAATCGCATGCAGGTCCGCGAGAAAAAACAGGCATTCCGATTCTGCTTGCAGCTTCACCCAGTTTTTGATCGCGCCCAGATAATTACCGAGATGGAGATTACCTGTGGGCTGAATGCCCGAAACCGTACGCATGATCATTGTCCTTCTTGTGCTGCCTGTTCGGCCGCTTTCTTCTTGGTCAGCATGGTGACCTTATCGCGGTCCACCGCGCCGGTTACCCATGCCAGCACCGCATAGACAAGACCGCCGACGCTTACCAGTGCTGTAATCGACCCAATCCGCTGCCAAACAGTGCCGTCATACAGACCTTCACCAACCGGCGCGGCATAAATAAGAACCGCTGCCATGCCTGCGGCAGATAATGTGATCCGAAATATTCGTAGCAACAGTGTCAGTTCCAGATGAAAATGACCGCGCCGATGCAGCATGGTGTAGAGCATGATGCAATTGGACCAAGCGGCAATAGCACCTGCCAGTGCCAGTCCGACAATGCCATAAATCGGTATTAGCAGCAGGTTCAGTGCGATGTTGATAAAAAGCGAAATCGCAGCCGTATAGACGGGTGTCTTCGTATCCTTGCGCGCGAAGAATCCTGGGATCAGGACTTTGACCAGAACATAGGCTGGTAGGCCCACAACCAGCGCGGCGACGACATTGGCGGTGGTGACACCGTCGCTCGCCAAAAAATTACCGCCGACGTAAAAGGACGTGACCAGCGGTCCGGCGGCAAAGAACAAAGCAATCGCAGCCGGAATCGTCAGCAACATGCCCAGTTCAATCGCGTTACTTTGCAGGCGCTGCGCACCGCCCTGGTCATCTTTTGCAATGAAACGGGATAGCGCGGGCAGGATCGCGGTGCCGAGCGCGATCCCGATAATGCCCAGCGGCAGCTGGTTGAGTCGATCCGCCATAGCGAGATAAACAAAGCTGCCTTCTGGCAGACGACCTAGGAAGAAAAGATCGATAAACCGGCTGATCTGGTAAATACCGGCCCCAAAAACCGCTGGCAGGATGAGCGTGCCGAGTTCTTTGACATCGGCATTGAATTTTGGTTTCCGAACAGCAAAAGAAAAACCTGCCTTGCGCGCCCAATAATAGAGCCATAGCATCTGTAGCAGGCCGGCAAGGGCCACGCTGTAGGCTAATAGATAAGCGGCAAGATGTTGTGCACTGGCAAATTCCATGCCGAGGAAAATCCAGTAGTTTTCGCCGGGCGCGGCCATCGAACTGTCGGTGATGACCATGGTGATCAACAGCGCGCTGATCATGCAGATGTTGAGCATGATTGGCGCCGCTGCGGCCGCGGCAAATCGGCTGACTGAGTTGAGGATCGCCGCAAATAATGTGGTGACGCTGATCAAGGCGAGATAGGGAAAGGTGATCCGGGCCAGGCTGATCGTGAAGGTGGTAGTGCGACCGCCTTCGCCAAAATCATCGATGAACCAGATAATCGCGGGCATCGCAAGCATCATGACTGCGGAGAATATTAGCAGGATCGGGACAAAGACCGACAGCACATCAATCGCGAAATTCTGAGCGGCGGAGCGCTGCTCGTCTTCTTCCATTTTGCGATTGAACAGCGGCACAAAGGCAGCTGAAAAAGCGCCCTCAGCAAAAAGCCGGCGGAAGATATTGGGCAATTGAAAGGCGAGTTGCCAAGCGTCAGCTGCTGCCCCAGCGCCCAGCACCCGCGCGAGTATGATATCGCGCAGGAAACCGAATATCCGGCTGACCATGGTTAGGCCCGCAATGGTCCCGGTAGATTTAAGCAGGTTCATGGTTGAACCGGCTGGGAGCACCGCGCTCCCCGCTGGTGTTGCGCTTGTCGGCGCAAGGTTTGATGAACCATAGCCTCCGACGGGCTCAGCAAGAGCGCGCCGTGGAATATGATCATGGCTGGATCAGGCGTTACCAACCGGTTGTTCTCCGGACTGCATGGCAGCCTGTTGTTCACGCTGCTGCATATACAGAGCAGTGAAATCAATTGGCTCAAGCATCAGCGGTTGGAATCCGGCATCGCGGACGGCGTCGGCAATGATGGCACGCGCAAAGGGGAAGAGCAGACGCGGGGCTTCAGCGAACAAAAACGGATGTGCTTGCTCATCGGAGATGTTCCGCAAGCCGAAGAGGCCACAATAAAGCAGTTCGATCTGAAAAGCGATGCCTTGGTCGGCCTTGGCGACGACATCGATTTTCAGTTCGACTTCATTCACTTCGTCCGAAACAGGCTTGGCCCCAATGTTGAACTGCACATCAATCTGTGGCTGGGTTTCCCATTGATAAACATCAGGGGCATTGGGGCTTTCGACTGATAGATCTTTCACATATTGTGAGATAACGCCAATTTGCGGCTGATTATCCGCGCCATTGGCCGCCGGATCCGGTGTCGTGATATTGTCATTTTCGTCAGCCATGAGGCTCATCCTTTCGGGACATTAGATATAATTAGGTCAGGGAGTATCATCGCACCCCTTTTGCAGCGCGCCTAGCAGGGGATGGGGGACAGGGCAATGCCCCAAATCACCCCCGCGCCTGCCGGTTTATCTGTGCTGATAAGTGACTGGCATAAGTAAAATTTCGTAAGTGCAGGTTCACATAGTGGCCGCTAAACCACGTGATATTCGGTTGGCCAATGTAGGAATAGCAAGCTAAAGACGCGTTGAAGAAGCGCCAAAGACACGAAAGCCATTTGAAACTGGCGCAGTTCCTGCCTATGTAAGGGGGAATTGAGATATTGGAGATATCGTGACTATCGAGATTGTTCTGTTAGCGATGGTAGCTGCCTTTTTGGGCCTGCGCCTCTATTCCGTCTTGGGAAAGCGCACTGGTCATGAGCAGGAGCATACCCCCCGAAACATAGAGAATGGCTTGGATAAGCGGGCTCAGGACCGGTCTGTGCGTGACGACCAAAGGGATAGCCCTATTCCTGATATCGTGCCTGCTTCGCCAGCGCCGGCACCACAACCGACGATGATCTACGACGCGGCTGCCGAATCGGGTATGCGCGCGATCATCAATGCCGACCGCAATTTTGATGCTGGCCGCTTCATCGAGGGCGCGAAGGCTGCCTATGGCATGATTTTGGAAGCGTTCTGGACCGCTGATCGTGAACAGTTGAAAGAGCTGTGCGACGATGATGTTTATGAAAGCTTTATCGCAGCGATAGAAGCGCGTGAAAAAAATGGTGAGGTTCTTGAAAACCGTTTGGTGCGGATCGAAGAAGCGCGGATTGTCGATGCTGATTATGAACGCCGGATGGCGCGAATCACCGTGCGCTTTGACGCGGACATTGTCGCCGTTGTGAAAGACAAGGATGACAAGTTGATCGGCGGATCGCTCACCGATGCTGTTGATACCCATGACGTCTGGACTTTCATGCGTGATCTTTCCAGCGCTGATCCAAACTGGATTCTCGACGAGACCGATGAAGCTTAGAGCTTTCACGAAGCACAGCACCAACATCATGAAAATAGGGGGAATGATTAGCGCAGTGGCGCTGCTGGGCGCTTGTTCGCTATCGATCATTCCTGAAGGGACGGCGCGCGGTGCGCCTGCCGAAGACGGGGATTGGGTCGAAGGTCCACCATCTGCTTCTCAGCCGGCACGCAAACCGATACGGCAAGCACCGGTCAGGCAAACGGCCGGGACAATCGAAGCCGTCGCCTCTGAACAGATCACAGCAGTTTCAGATGATGATACGCGGGCGACGGGCGCTGGCATTGCCCTGGGCCCGGACATTGCTTCGCTCAATTTACAGTCTGCCAAGGCAAGTGCGGCCTTGCAGTCTTTCCGTACCAGTTGTTCTTCGCTCGTGCGCCGCACCGACAATAGCGGTCTGACCAGCGGTGAAGACTGGCGGCAATCCTGCGATGCGGCCACAAACTGGCCGAGTGACGATGCGCGCCGTTTCTTTGAAAGCTATTTTGAGGCGGTACAGGTCGGTGATGGCAAAGCCTTTGCCACCGGCTATTTTGAACCCCAGATTCAAGGGTCGCGGGTACGCACAAATGGCAGCCAGGTTCCCATTTATCGGCGCCCGTCCAACCTGCTTGATGTTGACCTTGGACAATTTTCTGATGCGCTGAAAGATAAACGTATCCGTGGCAAGGTGAACGGCACCAAGCTGGTTCCGTTTGAGGAGCGCGCACAGATTGACGATGGCGCACTTGCGGGCCAAGGTCTCGAAATCGGCTGGGCCTCCGACTATATCGAATTTTTCTTCCTGCAGATTCAGGGGTCCGGCCGCATCGCTATGCCGGATGGGTCGGTCATGCGGATTGGTTATGACGGACAAAATGGCCGCGACTATACCGGTATCGGACGGGTCATGCGGGAGCGTGGACTGCTCGCTGACGGCAAGACCAATATGCAGGGCATTGTTGAATGGCTGCGCGCCAACCCGGAAGAGGGCCGCAAGATCATGCGGGAGAATAAAAGCTATATCTTCTTTCGCGAGCTGACCGGACCCGGCCCCCTGGGCGCGATGGGGCATCCGGTAGTCGGTCGCACCTCGGTCGCAGCAGATCGGAAATTTGTGCCTCTGGGCGCTCCGGTTTTCCTCGATATGGAACATAATATTGCCGATGGTATCTGGATTGCGCAGGATACAGGCGGTGCGATCAAAGGGTCGAACCGGTTTGATACCTTCTGGGGCGCAGGCGAAGAAGCCGCCCAGATTGCTGGCGGCATGTCATCGCGCGGACAGGCATTGATCTTCTTGCCTAAAGGCAGTGTTGCCAAGCTGCTCCAAAGCCAGCAGGGCAACTAGGCCGTATGTCTGACCGGCCTCTTACCGCCGGTGAAAAGGCGCTGTGGCAGAAAGTCATTGAGACGGTGGAGCCGCTGGATCAAGCGCGCGTGAGCCGTGTCAAAGCGCTACCCGTGGCCAAAAAACTGCCTGAAGTGCGCGGGCCGATCACAGCAGCGACATTTGGCGGCGCGCCTTCGAAAGCGGTACCGTTAAGGGATCAGGTTGCCGTTCCGGAAAAAGCGGGGCTGGACGGTCATTGGGATCGCCGTCTGAACAAAGGTGTGGTTCAGCCCGATGTGACGATTGATTTGCACGGTTACACATTATCGTCTGCGCACGGACGGCTGGATAGCGCATTGGAACTCAGCATCGCGGCGGGCCATCGCGCTATCCTTTTGATCACGGGCAAAGCGCGCAGCGAAGAACAGCGACGGCGTGAAGGCGGACGCGGGGCGATCCGGGCAGCAATTTCAGATTGGCTTGCTGCATCACGCCACGCCTCCCATATCGCGGCAGTCAGGCGTGCGCATCCGCGTCATGGCGGCGCCGGGGCTTTGTATATCATCTTGCGAAGGCGGCGATAATTCTCAACCAAGCGCCCGTTCAACAACCAGCGCGTAAATTTTCGACAACTGATCCAAGTCATCCACCGCCACTGCTTCATCCAGCTTGTGCATCGTCGCATTGCACAGTCCAAATTCCACCACTGGAACTATTTTGGACAGGAAGCGTGCATCAGACGTGCCGCCCGTGGTGGACAATTCCGGTGCCACACCCGTCACTTCGGTAATGGCATCGGCAATAAGGCCAGATAACTCCCCGGGAGGCGTCAGAAACGGCTCGCCTGAGATGATTGGATTAAGCTCCCCGCCATTGCGTTCAACAATTTCGTGGACCAGCTTGCTGAGACTATCGCCGCTATGCTGATCGTTGAACCGAATCGACAGCCGTCCCTCGGCCTTGGCGGGAATGACATTATGCGCCGGATTGCCAACATGCAGGTCCGTAAATTCGATATTGCTCGGTTGGAACCAATCGGTGCCTTCATCCAGCCGAACCGCATCAATCTCGCTTAGAATCTTGCCGAGTTTGGTAATCGGATTATCGGCGAGATGGGGATAGGCAACATGGCCCTGGGTCCCGTTGACGGTAATCCACATATTGACTGATCCGCGCCGACCGATTTTCATCATGTCGCCCAGCCGGTTCACCGATGTTGGTTCACCCACCAGGCAAAGGTCAGGCGTAATGCCGCGCTCGGCCATCAGATCCATCAAGGCGACGGTGCCAAAGCGCGCAGGGCCTTCTTCGTCGCCGGTGATGATCAGGCTGATTGTTCCCAGATCGCTGGGCAGACGATGCAGGGCGCTGACAAAGGATGCGATGCTGCCCTTCATGTCTACCGCTCCACGTCCGTGAAGCAGATCGCCCTTCACTTCCGGAACGAACGGATCACTGTTCCATCCTTCGCCGGGTGGAACAACGTCGAGATGTCCGGCAAAAGCAAAGTGGCGCGATCCTTCCGGACCTTTGCGGATCGCCAAGAGATTCTCAACCGCTCCGCCTAATCCTTCATCCTCGGGTCTATCACCGGCGATGAAGCGCGATACTTCAAAACCAAGCGGCTTCAGCATCGCTTCCATTTCGTCAAACACGGGCCCGGTTGCCGGTGTGATACTCGGGCAGGCGATCAGGCGCTTGGCCAGTTCAAGGGCGCTATTGTCACTCATGCTTGGGGTTCAGCCTTTTGCCGCTTCGGGCGTATCAAAATGTTCGATTACCCAAGGTTCCTCTTCAGCAGCTGCCATCCATTCCACCATCCAGTCATGGCCGAGCATGGTGTCCATATAAGACGCCGCAAATCCGGGAACCTGAACGCCGTAAGTTTGAAAGCGCGACACGACAGGAGCATACATGATGTCAACGGCACCAAATGTACCGAACAGAAACGGTCCACCGCCGCCAAAGCGCGCGCGCGCCTGGGCCCAAAGTTGCATAATGCGGGCAGCGTCTTGAATCACCTCTGGCGTGAATTGAAGGCCTTCATAGCGTTTGCGCGTATTCATTGGGCATTGTTTGCGCAGCGCCATGAAACCGCTGTGCATTTCTGCCGCCATCGACCGAGCCATACCGCGTGCCGTCTCATCCTTGGGCCAGAATCGATCGCGATGGGTTTTGTCGGCAAGCCAGTCGATAATCGCCAAACTGTCCCAGATCACGCTTTCGCCATCCCACAGGATTGGGACTTTCCCGCCTGAAGGTGCGAAATTCTCAGTCTCGCGGACATCATCCCAATCTTCACCATAAAGCGGTACAGTCAGCTCCTCGAAGGAGAGCCCCGATTGTTTGCAGGCGAGCCATCCACGCATGGACCAGCTGGAATAGGCTTTGTTTCCGATTATCAGTTTCATAGACACATACCTAACTCACTCATCATGCGAGCGAAAGCGGGAATCTTATATACTGATATTCGCTAGGGCGAGGAGGAAAGTTACGCCAGCTGATCCCTGAACCTAAATCTGAACGGCATCCAGTACCGCCATGCGTAACTCGTCGATACCCTGCTTCTTCTCCGAAGAGGTGACGATCAAATCGGGGTGCGCAGCGGGATGTTTCTTTGCCTCTGCCAGAACTTTTGCTTTGGTCGCCTCCAGCGCGGCGGTTTTCACCTTGTCCGCCTTGGTCATAACGATCCGGTAGCTGACCGCAGCCTTGTCGAGCATTTCCAGCACATCTTCATCGGTATTTTTGATTCCGTGACGGCTGTCGATCAGCACAAAAGTGCGCTTGAGCACTTGTCGTCCGCGCAGATAGTCGTTGATCAAGTAGCGCCATTTCTGAACGACTTTGGGCGGTGCCTTGGCAAAGCCATAGCCGGGCATATCACAGATCCGGAAAATCAGCGGATCGCCGATATCAAAGAAATTCAATTCCTGTGTCCGGCCCGGCGTGTTGGACGTCCTAGCGAGGCCATTGCGGCCGGTAAGGGCATTGATCAGTGATGACTTGCCGACATTGGACCGGCCCGCAAAAGCAATTTCCGGAACCGTCGGTTCGGGCAAAAACTGCAATTGCGGTGCCGACTTCAGGAAAGAAATCGGCCCGGAAAAAATTTTCGGATGAAGCGGGGTCATGCGCCCGCTTTTTCTTCCGCCGCTTTTTTCGCCTTTTCCTCAGCATCCTTGGCCATTTGCTCTTTCAGCTGTGGATGGCGTGAATAGAGCCATTTCTGCTGTGCGATGGTAAGAATGTTGGACACCGTCCAATAGAGCTGCAAGCCGGCGGCAAAGGGCGCCATGATGAACACCAGGATCCACGGCATGATGCTGAAAATCTGCTGCTGCATTGGATCCATTTGCTGCGGGTTCAGCTTGAATTGATAGTGCATGGTAATACCCATCAGGATCGGCAATATGCCGACCGCAAGGAAACTCGGCGGATCAAACGGGATCAGGCCGAACAGGTTGACCGGCGTCAGCGGGTCGGGCGCTGACAAATCCTTGATCCATAGCGTAAACGGCTGATGGCGCATTTCAATCGAAAGCATCAGCACCTTGTAGAGCGCGAAGAAGATCGGAATCTGCAGGAAGATCGGGAGGCAGCCGGCAAGCGGATTGACCTTCTCATCCTTATACAGCTTCATGATTTCCTGCTGCTGCTTCTGCTTGTCTTCTTTATATTTTTCCTGAATTTTCTTCATCTTCGGCTGCACGGCACGCATCTGGGCCATGGAGGCAAATTGCTTCTGCGCAATCGGGAACATGATTCCGCGTACGACAAAGGTCATCAGGATAATCGCAACGCCAAAATTGCCGGAAAATTCAAACAGCCATTTTAGCAGATAGAAAAGCGGTTTCTCGAACCAATAGAACCAGCCCCAGTCCACCGCGCGGTCGAGCAAGGTGATGTTATACTGCTCTTTATAGGTGTCGAGCAGCGCCGTTTCCTTTGCCCCTGCAAAAAGGCGGGTGGTGGTCGTCAACACTTTACCCGGTGCAATGATCTGCGCATTTTCACGCGCTATCTGTGCCTGATAGACGTCACCGCTCCCTGCACGGAACTTGGCTTCAACCTTGGCATTGCTGACCGGGATGAGTGCGCCGAGCCAATATTTGTCGGTGAAGCCGATCCAGCCGTTGGTGGCATTGGCGGCAACGCCATTGGCTCCCGCTTCATCGACATCCTCATAATCGGTGTCGAAATTGGCGGTGCCGTCAAACACCCCCATGGGACCGATATGGATGGTCCAGCTATCCGTTTCACCGGGTGGGACATTATCAAGATCGCGAACGCGGCTGAGTATACCAAAGGGATTGAGCGCGATCGCATTTTCGCCGCGATTGGTGGCACTTTGCTCTGCGGTGATCAGGTAATTCTCATCGATCGAAAAGGTGATCGCAAATGTCTGTCCGGTCTCATTAGACCAGCTCAATGTCACTGGGGTTTCAGGTGTCAGCTTCTCTTGATCCGCAGTCCAGACGGATTTGTCATCCGGCAGTGTCATGCCATCGCCAGCCCAGCCAAAACGACTGAAATAGGCGTCTTTTGTACCGGATGGAGCGAACAAGCGTACCGGCGGACTGTCTTTGTCCAGTTCTGTGGTATGGTCGGTCAGCGTGAGGTCGTCAAACCGTGCACCCTGCAGGTTGATCGAACCTTTGAGGCGCGGTGTATCAATCATAACGCGCGGGCTTTCAGCCAGAACGACAGGAAGTGCCCGGATCGTGCCAGCAGCTACATCCGCGCCAATGGCGGCCGAACCAGGTGTGGTGGAAACAGCGGGTGTGCCATCCGCCTGCGTAACGCTTTCCGAACCAGTAGCTGTTTGTTCGGTTTGCTCTACCGCTTCATTCTTGTTCACCATGTCCGGGAAAAATGTTTCCATCAGCACTGGCCATCCAAACAGGATGATGCCGGTCAGCAAGACCGCCATGATGATATTACGCTTGTCGTCCACTATTTTTCCTAAACTCTGGTCAAAAAAATCGATTTCAATTCAAATAAGACGGGTGCCTGTCCTATTCAATTGGTCCAATCCAATAATGGGTTCAGGGAACCGGGTCATAACCAGAGCCCCCCCACGGATGACAGCGCAATAGCCGTTTCGCGCCCAACCAGCTACCCCTAATCGCACCGTGTTTTTCGATGGCTTCAATCGCATATGCCGAGCAGGTGGGGCTATAGCGGCAGGTTGGCGGCAAAATGCGAGATGGTCCCCATTGCCAGCAACGTACGAAGAATATGAAAACTGCTTTCAACATGGGTTTTTATAGCTTGTTCGCGAGATGTTTCAGCGCTTTTTCAAGATCTGATCGCATCGCAGCGAAATCCCGTTTTTCACTTTGTTTGCGGCCAATCATGATGTGATCCGCGCCCGTTATACCATATTGCGGCAGCAATTCAGCAAGCAGGGCTCGAAATTGGCGTTTCATGCGGTTTCGGGCGACCGCGTTGCCGATTTTCTTGGTCACTGTGATGCCGTAGCGAACGACCTCCTTGTCGACGCTGTCGCCTTCAGGACGTTTGTACGCGAGCAGAATAAAGGCGGGCGTCACGAATCGCTTGCCGCGATTCGCTGCCAGAAAATCCGGACGCTTCCGAATCACTTCGATGTGGATAGATTGAGAATGCGGATCAGTCACCGCATTACCCTGTTTTTTGCAGGAGCAGGTGCCTTATGCAGAAAGCTTCTTGCGGCCACGTGCACGGCGGGCAGCCAGTACTTTACGGCCTCCGACAGTTGCCTTGCGGGCGCGGAAACCATGGCGCCGTTTGCGGACCAGGCGGCTCGGTTGAAATGTGCGCTTCATCGCGTTTATCCTACGTCTGAAATTTCGATAAAAAAGGCCGCTAAAAAGCTGCGGCCATCTCGTTGCCGCTGCGGATAAGTGTGACGCCGGAGAAAGTCAAGCGTTAGCCTAGCGAAAGAGCAAAAAATGCGGGTGGAGATTCAGCTTTCCGACTTGCTTTTCACCTTGCCAAATATCGGCAACTCGAAATCGTCAGGCAATTTTTTGTGCCGCTTGCGGCGCATGGCCCAGTCGGTCCATTGTCCGTATTTCGGAAAACGCTGCTTGAAATCGACATAGCGCTTTTTCGCCCAGCGTGAATTTTGCAGCACCAGCGCCAGACCGATCGGGAACATGATGATGAAACCAGGGCCGGGAATAGCGCCAACGATGGGAGACAGCAGCATCAGCGCGAAGCCAAGCACCGAAAGCGCGAACCGCGTTCCCGATGTGTATCTCAGCTGCTTTTTCCTCAGTTTCTCGTTCATATCCACTTTCATGCACTCTATGTGATGCATCGCAACAAGGCCTGCAAGCCGCGTCGTCGAAGAAATCACGCTGCTGGTCGATTATCATTCCGGTTTATGCATATAGCATGAATGGAAGACGAAGCAGAATCGCCACAACCGTAAATTAGAATGTGAATATCGCTGTTAGTGTAGCAGCTGAAAGCGGGCCAAATCGTTGCGCGAAAGCTTGAGCTGCTCGGCAAAGGGTACGCTGTTGGTCAGCGAATAGAAGGCTTGTGCTTTATCGGCGGGAATGCCCATTTCCTTGTAGTAATTCAAATATTCAGCATGAACCGGATCATTTGCAGGATAGTCATTCGCTTCTCGTCCATCTTCATCTATCCAGCTGTGCACAACAAATTCTGCCCCGGTATCGGCGGTATGTCGAATACCGGCAAGAAACAGCTCAACGGCCCCTGAGCGAACTGAACCGCGTGCCGGCACATGAGTGCTGATACCCGCCTGGCGAATTTGCCTCGCCAGACTGAGGTTGGCGTCTTCATCAATTGAACCATCGCAATCGATCATCTCGATACGCTTGATCCCGGGATATTGCTGCAGCATTTTTTGAAACAATGCAGGTGAGTAGCTGTCTACGGTACCTGACATCTCTACAGTATGTTCCGAAATCACTCGGAAAGGGCCAAACTGCGCCTTTGCGGGAGCGGCATCCCAACTGGTTAAATGCTCTGGTTCTACAATATCATATTCGAACGTTTCGATTGTCTCGGTAACTATATAGCCTGAATCTGAAGCGCGGGCCTGCTCAGCAGGAAGCATAAAGAGCGCGAGAAATGTGAATAGCGTTACCCAGAGGCTAAGGCCGAAATTTCCGCCTAAACCATGATCGTAATCGATATCTTTGGTCATCTGGTTTCCGCCAGATGCTAGATTCACACCGCTTTCCATTTCTTGTCTCTGTCAAACTGCGCTTGATAAATGGTAGAAGCGGTTGGTTTACAGATAGTTAACTATGAAATGACTGAGAAATCCGGCAATATTTCATGCTCTTGACGGTTCCGGCCAGGCCGTTGTTCGCGCTCGACTCTTCTAGTGCCGCTTGCCACAGTTTCCGGGATGACAGGGCAAATGGGCGGCAAGAGATGGTAGCACTGGTTTCCACTGTGGCCTATTTGGGCCTCGAAGCACGCGGCGTTGAGGTCCAATGTCAAGTTGCACCGGGTGTACCAGCCTTTAATGTCGTCGGCCTGCCTGACAAAGCCGTTGCAGAAAGCCGCGAACGCGTGCGCGCGGCGATAGCAGCATTGGGACTATCGCTACCGCCCAAGCGGATCACGATCAACCTGTCACCAGCGGATTTGCCAAAAGAAGGGTCGCACTATGATCTGCCGATAGCATTGGCTTTGCTTGGCGCGATGGGCATTGTCGATGCAGAAACCTTAGCCAATTATATTGTGGTTGGAGAATTGGCATTGGATGGACGTTTGGCTGCCACACCAGGCGTTTTGCTTGCGGCGCTTCATGCGTCGAGTGAGAATCGCGGGTTGATATGCCCTGCCTTGCAAGGGCCGGAAGCCGCGTGGGCGGGCGATATCGAAATATTGGCGCCCAATGATCTACTCGCATTGCTCAACCACTTTAAGGGGCAGTCTGTTCTAACGCCGCCAGTTCCAGGAGCGGCGCGAGAGCCAGATCATGGGCCGGATCTGAAAGACGTAAAAGGTCAGGAAACTGCCAAACGCGCATTGGAAATCGCAGCGGCTGGCGGCCATAATCTTTTGATGAATGGTCCGCCAGGGTCAGGCAAATCACTGCTGGCGTCCTGCCTGCCTGGTATTTTGCCACCCCTGTCGCCATCCGAAGCGCTGGAAGTATCGATGGTCGCCAGCGTGGCCGGTACATTAGAGGGCGGTCAGATGAGTAGGACCCGCCCTTATCGTGCGCCGCATCATTCGGCTTCCATGGCGGCCTTGGTTGGTGGTGGCCTGAAAGTAAGGCCTGGCGAAGTCAGCCTTGCACATCTCGGGATATTATTTCTCGACGAACTGCCCGAATTTCAGCGCGCTGTGCTGGATTCGCTGCGCCAGCCCTTGGAAATCGGCGAAGTCAGCGTGGCGCGCGCCAATGCGCATGTCACGTTTCCCGCACGTGTCCAGATGGTGGCGGCGATGAATCCGTGCCGTTGTGGCCATCTTGGTGATGCGGCCTTGGCTTGTTCGCGCGCACCCAAATGCGCCGTTGATTATCAGGCGAAAATATCCGGACCCCTGCTTGACCGGATTGATCTGCATATTGAGGTCGAAGCCTTGTCTGCGGCTGATCTTACCATGCCGCCGCCTGCCGAGGGATCGGATGCCGTCGCCGCACGGGTGCTAAAAACGCGTCAATTACAAAGCGAGCGATATAGAACACTCGAGGCGCGTACCAACAGCGAGATTGATGGAGATGCACTCGAAAAATTTGCTGCACCGGATGACGCAGGGCGGCAACTTTTAGCGCAAGCTGCCGAGGCAATGCGGCTATCCGCGAGAGGCTATACCCGTATATTACGTGTTGCAAGAACGATTGCTGATCTTGCCAGAGCAGAGCAGATTGGCCGCGCCCATGTGGCGGAAGCATTAAGCTACCGGCGCCAAACGCCGCGCAATTAAGAGGTGCAATTACGGCCGATTTGTGCAGGTCAAGCTCAACCGACTAACGCAGCAATATCAATCGGGCGGCCGTTGCGACGCAGCTCGATAGTCACTTCGGGATCATCACGACCCGACCGCCCGACCGGTGCACCTTGCACCACCTCGTCGCCAACTTCTGCACTGGTGCTGGCCATATTTGTGATCAGGCTGGTCCAGCTCTTATCATGTTCGATTATCACGATATTCCCATAGCCACGATAACGCCCGGAAAAAGCAATACGGCCCGCCGCCGGTGCGACAATCTGTGCGCCCGGCTCAACAGCGATGGTCAGCCCGCGCGAACGATAGCCGCTATCAGATATCTCACCCAATCCCGTTACAATATCGCCTACAACTGGCAGCCGGTAAGCATCGGCCACATTGGTTCTGGATGCTGGATTGGCAATCGGACCGTCGCCATCTTGATTTGGCCGCAACAGCGGGCCATCAAGTTGAGAAAGGGATTCCCGGACGACGCCGCTTTCCCGAATCTGGTCCATAAGATCCAATATGTCGCGGGCCTCTTCACCCAGGGCCAGCGCGCGGTCCTGTTCCAGGCCGGCATCGTTGGAAAATTGCTGTGCTTCAACACGCCCATTGGCTTCCAACCCAGATAATTGCCGTCGCCGTTGTGCCAGACGTTGCTGGCTTTCATTAAGGGAAGCAATGGCTTGCGCGGACTGCATGCGCAGCTCTTCGCCTTGCTCTACCTCTCGCCGCAAACTGGCTGTCCGCTGCTCAATTTCAGGAACCACCGTAGACATTATCGAACGGATATAAATGAGTTCATCGAGTGACCGGGGTTCTACCAAGGCGAGCGCAGTGGGCTTGCGTGTCATCATCTGCAAGGCTGCGGTCAAGCGCACCACAGGGCCTTGCTTTTCTGCCAAACGTGCCCGTTGGCGTTCCTGTAATCGTTCGACAATTGCGATGCGCGATCGGGCAGCCCGGATGTCCGCTTCTGCTGCCTGGATGCGTGCGGCCAGCGCAGCGGCCTGGATGTTGATACGGTCCGCTTCGGTGCTTGCCGCTTCCGCTTGGCGGCGCAGCGCATCGCCGCGTTGCCGTGCTTTGTCGGATTGCTCGCGTGCGGAAACCAGGGCGCGTTGTTCGTCTTCCAGCGATGGTCCGCGCGTTTGCGCGGGCAGGGCGACTGCAAAAAAGCCGCCAATAAGAGTCAGGCCCAATAGAATGAGAAGCCAGCGCAGCATCCGTTAGCCCTCCCTATGATAGGGGTGGTTCGCGATGATCGCGGTGGCACGAAATAATTGTTCGGCCAGCATGGCGCGGGCCATTAAATGCGGCCAGGTCGCTTTACCAAAAGAAAAGAAATGATCCGCACTGCTGCGCTCCGCTTCGGTCAAGCCATCGGCCGCACCGATCAGAAAACGCGCTTCCCGCACGCCATTGTCGCGCCATTTGCTCAATACTGCAGCAAAGGTTTTTGAAGTCCAGCTTTCCCCGGTTTCATCGAGGGCAATGATTTTTGTCTGATCGTCGATTTTCGGCGTTTTTCCGCCCTGTTCCGGCAACTCGCTGACCTTCACATCCCACTTGATCCGCTTGACATAGCGCTCGACCAATTCCTGTTCAGGGGAGCGACCAATTTTCCCGCGAGCAACGATATGGAGCCTCATCTTTGAAACCCGCCCTGATCAGGCTTCTGCGGCCTCAGTTTCGGGTGCATCTTCTTCGCCAACAGCCCACATGCGTTCGAGGTTATAGAAGCTGCGCACTTCGGGGCGGAAGAGATGAACAATCACGTCACCGGCATCGATCAAGACCCAATCGGCATTGGCGAGGCCTTCTATCCGTGCCTCTCCACCGGCCTGTTTGATCCGTTCCGCGAGCTTTTGGGCCATGGACGCGACCTGCCGGGTTGAGCGGCCTTCGGCAATCACCATATGATCGGCAATATTGCTTTTACCCTCAAGTCCGATTGTCACAATATCTTGCGCCTGATCATCGTCGAGAGATTTCATCACGAGAGCATATAGCGCACTGGATTCAGCTTTTCCCTCTTTGGAATCTGCGGGTTTCAGTGCTTCGCTTTTCGATTTCGTCAATTCAAATCCTATCAGTCTGTCTGACAAACCAGCTTACGCGTCACGGCGTCGCGAGCGCAGTGATTTGCATATTGTTGGTGCCAATGGGGCCGGGCCATCCGGATCGCGGTGGCCGAGCGGGGGTCGGGACGATAGCGCAAAAATGTCAGCGCTGGCGTACTCCATTCAGTCCAGTTCATCCGCTGGCTACCGGGCCGGACGAAACGCCGGAGCCACGCCATTGCGGGTGCCGCAAGAGCATCGTCATCATAGCCGGGACGCGCAATAACTGCAATCGGCAATAAACGGGCTATTTTCCGCCAGTCTTTCCAGCGGTGAAATTGCGCCAGATTGTCTGCTCCCATGATCCACACAAATTGCCGTTTCGGATAGCGGCGAACCAACGCGCGAAGAGTATCGTAAGTGTAGCGCGTACCCAGCGTCTGCTCGATAGCCGTCGGCCTAATGGCGCTGCGCCGGGTCATTTTTTGCGCTGATGCCAGTCTCGCATGCAGCGGTGCCATGTCTTTTGAGCCCTCTTTCAACGGATTACCCGGCGACACAAGCCACCAAAATTCATCGAGGGCCAATTCCTCCATCGCGAACAGGCTAATTGATCGATGCGCGCCATGCGCAGGGTTGAAAGAACCGCCCAGAAGCCCAGTGGTTTTCATGACAGCGACGACCAAGTTTTCCAAGTACCTGCCGCATAAAAAAGTCCATAAATCATGACAATAAGCGAACTCCAGATGGCGAAACTATTGATCTTCTCAGGAACAAATAGAGCCATCGGCAATATTACCAGCCCGCGCGCCAGATATATGGCGCTTATAATGATCAAACCGGTTCGCAAGAGCGGCGGTTGCCAAACCAAACCCGCTCCAGCAAATGCAAACCAGCCCCAAATTGCCAGAACAGCAGCAATCCCAATAGTTATGAGGGCCGGATAAAATGACCCCTGTTCTGCCAATTGCGCCAAGTCTTCACCCGCCCCAAAAAGTCTATACCAATCCGGACCGCCAATAATCACGCCGATATGCAGAAGGCTGGCGATCAGGCTCAATATCCCTCCGACAGCCAGTAGCTTTTGTCCGAAGTCCAAGGTTGCAAACATCAAGGCCTAATCTGCCCGGTTCCACGCACTACCCATTTATAGGTGGTCAATCCTTCCAGCGCGACAGGACCGCGCGCGTGCAGACGGCCGGTGGAAATACCGATTTCGGCGCCGAGGCCAAATTCGCCGCCATCGGCAAACTGGCTAGAGGCGTTCCACATGACAATCGCACTGTCAGCGCGCTGTATGAACTGGTTGGCCACTGCCTCATCTTCGGTCACAACCACATCCGTATGGTGGGAACCATGTTCGGCAATATGGGTCAGCGCCTCATCAATCCCACTGACCATGCGCGCAGATACAATCGGAGCAAGATACTCGGTGTTCCAATCCTCTGTCTCAGCAGAGACGGTGCGGGGATCCAGTTCCATGATCGCGTCATCCCCCCGAACTTCGCATCCTTCGTCGAGTAGCGCTCTTAACAAAGGGCCGGGCGCAGGATAATCCTGATCAATCAGCAATGTTTCCATTGCCCCACAAACACCTGTGCGCCGCATTTTCGCATTCACCGCTATGGCAATGGCTTTGTCCTGATCCGCTGCCTTGCCGATATAGGTGTGACAAATGCCGTCGAGATGCGCGAGGACCGGCACGCGGGCCTCTTCCTGCACCCGAGCGACCAGGGATTTACCACCGCGCGGAATGATGATGTCGATAAGGCCAGAGGCTTTCAACATTGCGCCTACAGCTCCGCGATCTGTGGTTTGAACCAATTGGATCGCATCTTCTGGCAAGCCCGCTTCCACCACACCGGCAACCATTGCCTTGTGAATAGCGCGATTGCTTTCAATAGCTTCCGACCCGCCGCGCAGAATGACGGCATTGCCGGACCGCAGTCCCAAAGCCGCTGCATCTGCCGTCACATTGGGGCGGCTTTCATAAATGATCCCAATGACGCCAAGGGGAACGCGTACGCGCTCCATGATCAAACCATTGGGTCGCTGATTTCGGTCGATAACCGCGCCAACCGGATCATCCAGTTTTGCCACTTGCTCCACCGCTGACGCAATGGCGTCAAGTCGCCCTTCATCAATCATCAAACGGTCGAGCATGGCGTCGCTGAGGCCATTCTTCCGGCCTTGGTTCATATCCTGAACATTGGCGGCCAATATCGACTTCTGGCTGGCGCGCAGTTGCGCCGCTGCAGCGATCAAAGCCGCAGATTTCTGGGCATCTGTTGTACCTGACATGATGGCAAATGCGGTGCGCGCTCGCTCGCCCATATCGGTCATAAGTTGCTGGTGATCACTCATCCGATCATGCTAGCACGGCTATGCCTTTCATATAAGCAAAAATCGGAGTCGATTTGACGTCAAAATAAACTGCCGAGAAAGTGATAAATCGCACAAACGAATCGAAAAAAACCATTATCGTCGGTTAATTTTACATTAATTTTGCAGCTCACCGCAGACCTGTTTCGACTCGTCACGACTCGTGTCCGGAGGATTCGCCCCGTTAACGACCCTCTGCTAGCGCGGCTTCGGGGATTAGTAAGAGTAATCGGGTCATGCATAATCACAAAACCAAGGAAGGGCTGTTTGCCCGTTTGGATCATATGTTCACAGATCGCGAATTTTTTATGCGCGCTAACGGACAGGTCCGGTTCCTTACCATTTCTGGCAAATTGCAAAAACGCGTTGCGATTGGCGTCACGGCCGTCATTGGCCTTTGGCTAGTGTTCACATTGGCGATGACGATCAATCAATTGACGGTGACGAGCGAGCGAATGGCGCTCGCGGAAAAAGAAGCTGCCGTTAACAGCAGCGAAAGCCGGGTTGCTGAATATAAAAAATCGATCGATGGCGTCGCCCAAGATTTGATCCAGCGTCAGGAAGCAATCGAACAGATAACCCAGCAATTTATTGGCGACGAAACCGGCACTGAAGCCGAAGGTCTGACCGAAACAGAAAATCAACTTTCTGAAAATACAAAGAAAATTAGCGCGGCCTTTCCAGAAGCTGCAGAGCTTGCGCGGCTCGAAGCCCGCCAAATCGCCTTTGCACACAGGCTGACGGCGGCGGCGATGAAACGTACAGCCCGCGCCGAAGCCGCGATTCGCAAATTCGGGCTTAATCCCGAAAAACTAGCTGCTCTGTCGAACGAGGCCGTTGGTGGTCCTTATATTCCGTTTTTTGGAGAGGACGAAAAGGAACTGCACCCAACGCTTGAGCGCCTGAATAACGCGCTGCTGCGCATGGATCAGCTAGAGCGTACGTTGCTGACCATCCCATCGGCCATGCCAGCCGACATCAGCATGATGTCAAGCGGCTATGGCTATCGCCGCGACCCATTTTCAGGCCGCGGCGCGATGCACAGTGGGATTGATTTCAAAGGACCGCATGGTCAGCCGATACTGTCAGCGGCAGGTGGTACGATCAGCTATGCCGGATGGAAATCTGGCTATGGCAAAACGGTGGAAATTACACATGGCAATGGCCTGATGACGCGCTATGCGCATCTTTCTAAAATTCATGTGACCACTGGTCAAAAAGTGAAACAAGGATTACAAGTGGGGGCTATGGGAAGCACTGGACGATCGACTGGTACACATCTTCATTTTGAAGTGCGACTGAACGGCAAAGCGGTGAACCCCCGACCATTTCTGGAGGCGAATACAGATGTTCTCAAAATCCAAGCCGTCGCAAGACAGCGAACAAACGCACCAAAGAAGCGTGCCGAAAAGTCAGGCTCCAGCCGTGGCTAGAAGCAGTGCAAGCAACGGATCAAGCTTCTCCATCATCGGAGACGGCATTGTAATCACCGGCAATATCGAAGCCAAAGTTGACCTCCATATTGACGGCGAAGTCATTGGCGACATCAGATGCCTGTCGCTTGTTCAGGGACCATCCAGCAAGATTCAGGGCGCGATCGTAGCTCAGAATGCCAGCCTGTCGGGCGCAGTAGAAGGCTCCATCGAAGCTGGCGATCTGGTTATCAGCTCCAGCGCGCGCATTGGCGGCGACGTGTCTTATGAAAATGTCACCATTGAGCAAGGCGGTCATGTCGACGGCAAGTTCAAGCATAAGAGCGCAAAGTCGCCTAATCTGGCAAAGACCACCGTGGATATGGCAAAAAAATCGCCACCATTGGAACTGACGCCGGACGATAAAGCCGCCTAACTGGCGCTTTTCCGGCGAAGTTCACAAAATTTACACAGTCCTATTGGGCCTTTTTGGCGCAGCGATTTGTCGTGCCATCGCTGCAGCTGGGGTCCGGCTCCGGATTCCAAAGTTCACACAGTTCACAGATGTTTTTCTGAGGAGCAACGCTGTGTTGAACTGTGCCAGTTGGAAACGTGACAGACGCCGATTGATATGCAAAATTGAGACAGAGCCACGCTGAAATTACCACAGCGCAGAGAGTGTAGGAAAGCGCTGTATCGTCATAGTTGGTTAAGGTCCTTGGCATTATCACTGTTTCGCGCCTATATTCGCGATTATTGAGATTCACAGGACTCCACTTATGAAAAAGCCATTTTTGCAAGCCACAGCTCTGGTATTGACCGTTGCATTGTTGCCAGCAACCACCTCTGCCATTTCCGCGGTTGATGCGAATACCTATCGCGAGATGGAACAATTTATGAGCGTATTTGACCGGGTACGGACGGATTATGTCGACCAAGTGGATGACGCAGACCTGATCAAAGGCGCGATTAATGGCATGCTTGGCAGCCTCGATCCGCATAGCAGCTTTCTCGATGCACGCGATTTTGAGAATTTGCGGACGCAGACAGATGGCAATTATGGCGGCCTTGGTCTCTCTGTGACTATGGAAGATGGTGCGGTGAAGGTCATCGCTCCGTTCAAAGACACACCGGCAGATAAGGCGGGTGTGAAGGCTGGCGACTATATCACGCATATTGATGGTTCGCTGATCTACGGTGGATCGCTTGATGAAGCGGTGGAAGAAATGCGCGGCAAGCCCGGTTCCCCGATCAAACTTACCATCGTCCGGCCAGGGCGGGACAAACCGTTTGATGTCTCGATGAACCGTGCTGTCATTGATCTTAAACCGGTCAACTGGGAAGTGAAAGACAAGGTCGGTGTGATCAGCATTACCAGTTTCTCGAACGATACCGGTGCGGATGTGAAAGCGGCCATTGTCGCCATTGACAAATCACTGGGCAGAAAACCACTGGGCTATGTTCTGGATATGCGTTCCAATCCGGGCGGGCTGCTCGATGAGGCGGTCAGTGTTTCTGACGTATTCCTGTCCCGCGGCGAGATCGTCTCACAACGTGGTCGCGGCAAGTCGGATATTGAGCGCTACTTCGCGAAAGGCGGCGATGCGGCCAATGGTCTGCCGGTCATCGTCCTGATCGACGCGGGCTCGGCTTCGGCATCGGAAATTGTGGCCGGTGCGCTGCAGGACCATCATCGCGGCCTGGTGATGGGTGAGCGCAGCTTTGGTAAAGGGTCAGTGCAGACATTGTTGCCGCTCTCCAATACCTCTGCGCTGCGTTTGACGACAGCACGCTATTACACGCCGTCTGGCAAGTCGGTGCAGGAAGGCGGGATTGAGCCGGATATCATCGTACCGCAATTGTCTGACCCGGACTACAAGACCCGTCCGCGGTTCCGTGAATCTGATTTGCGCAAACATCTCATCAACGAAGTGAAGTTGGAAGATGATGTGCTGGAAGAAGACACCAAGGACGATCCACGTTTCACGCAAACGGCTGATGAGCTTGAAAAAGAAGGCATTGAAGATTTTCAACTACACTATGCCTTGCAGACTATCGGGCGACTGGGGCCAGAAGGCCTGAAAGTGGCGATGAACAAGGCGTCTGCCAAAAAGTCAGCGAAAGCGGTAACCGCCAAAAACTAGGAAGCCGGATATGGCCTTTTCTCGTGCAGCCTTATGGCTGTCTCTGATCATTCCCGGCTCTTTGCTCGGCGGGGCTTTGATCAGCCAATATGTCTTTGGCCTTTATCCCTGCGAAATGTGCCTGTGGCAGCGCTGGCCGCATTGGGCTGCCTTTTTCTTCGCACTGGGCGGCATCATTGCCGGTCAGCGGAACTGGTCAGGATTGTTGGGGCCAGCTTCTTTCATATTTCTTGCCGCAATAGGCATATTGATCAGCGGGTTGATCGGCGGCTTTCATGCCGGTGTTGAATATGGCTGGTGGGAAGGGATAACGGCTTGCGCAACCACCGTGCCGGCGGGCGGCGATATGCTGGATTCGATTATGAATGCGCCGCTTGTGCGCTGCGATGTCGCGCCCTGGTCGCTTTTTGGTATTTCCCTGGCGGGTTATAATTTCCTCTTGTCTGTCGGCGGCGCGATCCTCATCTTGGTCCTGATGGCAATGGGCCGAAAGGACGTGTGATGGCTGAAGAAACATTGGGCAAAGAAAAGCCGGATATCGCCTCGATGATCCGGGTCAATCAGGCCGGTGAATATGGTGCGGCGCAAATCTATAAAGGTCAGCTCGCAGTCATGGGTGACGATGCTCCTGATAGCAGCGCGATCCATCATATGGCCGAGCAGGAGCAGCGCCATCTTGATGCGTTTGACCGGATGATTGTCGAGCGCAATGTTCGCCCCACAATATTGCAGCCGTTCTGGAAAGTGGCTGGCTATGCGCTGGGCGCGGGCACAGCGATCATGGGGCCGCGAGCTGCCATGGCTTGCACAGCCGCCGTCGAGACCGAAATTGACCTGCACTATCAAGAACAGATGGAACAGCTGGAATCCGAAGATGAGCCCGAGCTGCTCAGTAAGATTGCGGAGTTTCGCGAAGAAGAGCTTGAGCATAAGCAGACAGCGATAGAATCCGGTGCCGAAGAGACGCCGGGCTATCCTGTGTTAAGCGCAGCCATCCGGCTGGGGTGCAAGGTGGCGATAGGGCTCTCCAAGCGGATTTAGTTGGTCAAACGGCTCTCACTGGATTATTGCTCTTCAGCGCGGGTTCATTCAGTCGCTGGCAAAGGAATTTCATGACTAAAACCGCTCTTTTTTCCGCACCACTGCTGCTTGCAGCCGGTATGATCGCAACCCCCGCATTAGCGCAGGATGAAGGCGGCGACCGGGTCAATCAGCTCGTGATTTATGGTGATGATCCCTGTCCGCAAAGCACCGATGGTGAGATTGTCGTATGTGCACGCAAGGATGAGTCGGAACGCTATCGGATTCCTGAAACATTGCGGGCGGATCCCAATAACCCGAAAAATGACGCATGGGCGGAACGTGTCCGCTCGTATGAATATGTTGGCAAAAGTGGGACACAAAGCTGTTCCCCTACTGGCGCAGGCGGTTTCACCGGTTGTACACAGCGCTTGTTGACTCAGGCTTATGCTGAAAAAGCACAGGACGATACCGTCAACTGGGGCCGTTTGATCGAGGAAGAGCGCCAGAAACGGCTCGCCCGGATCGACGAGGAAGCCGAAGCGGTCGAAGAACGGCTGCGCGAAATTGAAGCGCAGCGTGAAGCCCGTGAAGCTGGCGCTGCCGAAGCGCGCGCGCGGCTGGAAGCACAGGACGCTGCGGCTTTGGAAGCAGAAAAGGCCGAGACGCGCGCCGATAATGAGTTGGCTGTGCCGCCCGGCGCTGACGAAACACCGCCGCCTGTTCCTACGGATGACGAATAGTCTATAGTGCTTCGCATCAGGTGCGGAGCACTAGAAACTTAGCCTTTCTTGCTCGCGATCCAGCGATTTACTTGCGCTTCCAATATATCAAGCGGCACGGCGCCTTGGCCGAGCACCACGTCATGAAATTCGCGCAGGTCAAATTTTGAGCCGAGTTCCTCGGTTGCCTTGGTGCGCAGTTCACGGATTTTCAGCTCGCCCATTTTATAGGCCAGTGCTTGGCCGGGCCAGCTGATGTAACGATTCACTTCTGCCTCTATATTGGCGGTGCTCAGGGCTGTATTATCGGTCATGAAATCAATCGCGTGCTGCTTGCTCCAGCCCTTTGAATGGATACCGGTATCCACCACCAACCGTGTGGCGCGCCACATTTCATAGGATAGGCGGCCCATATCTTTTGCCGGCGTATCATAGAGCCCCATCTCAATACCCAGTCGTTCGGAATAGAGGCCCCAACCTTCAACAAAGGCGGTAAAAAACGCGCCATATTTGCGGAAGTCGGGCATGTCGAGCTCCTGCTGCAGCGCAATTTGCATATGGTGGCCCGGCACGGCTTCATGAACACTCAGCGCCGGTATTTCCCAAAAGGGCCGCTGATCCAGCTTGGACGTGTTGACATAGTAGAAACCGGCAATGCCGACGTCCGGTGATCCCGGATTATAATAAGCGGTGGTCGTGCCTTCCGCTGTTTCCGCTGGGATTTCCTTAATTCCATAGGGCAGGCGGGCAAGCTTGCCGATAATCGAAGGCATTTTGCCATCAATGAGTTTCGTAACTCGGGCGACTTTCTCCATCAGCTCTTCGGGCGTCTTCGCATAATATTTGGGATTTGTGCGCAGATCCTCAATGAAAGCCTCGCGCGTCTCAAACCCTGCCTTTTTAGCAACCTCGACCATCTCGGCGCGGATGCGGGCTACCTCGGACAGGCCGATATTGTGAATCTCATCCGCTGTCTTTTCGGTGGTCGTCATCTGGCGAATGCGGAAATTATAATATTTGTCGCCGCCGGGCTGTGCCGACACACCGGGTTCTTTGGCGCAATTGGGCGCATATTGGGTGTTATACCAGTCGAGATGTTCTTTCAGCGCCGGGTTGATCACCGTGCTGATTGTATCGGCGGCGCTTGCGGCGAGCTTGTCAAAACTCGCCTGATCAATGCTTTCAGGTTTGGTGCGTTCAAACGGATCAAAGAAGCGTGATTCCTTGGGATCTTCTTTGATCAATCCGGAAATGCTGGTTTCATAGCCGACCATCGAAACGCATGGCTGAACATAACCGCCTTTCAGCGCCTGATCGGCGACCGAGAGCGACTGTTTGTGAACAGTGCCATATTTTTTCAGTCTGTTGATATAGGTCTGGTAATCCTGTGCGTTGCGAAAGGGCAGGTTGTTTTGCATGCTCGCAAAGCTTTGATGCCAGCCACCCCGATTGGTGAAATTGATTGTCCTCTGGCCATAAGTGCTGGCCTCGACTTGCTCGGCCAGGCTGCGGCGAAGAATACCAAAATTGGTTTTATCATCTTCGGACAGGCTGTTTTGATCAATCCCGTCGAGCCGGCTTAGCCAGCTCTTGGCTTTCTCCACTCTTTTGTCTTCCCCCTCCAGGCTGTAGTCGCTGACCCGGCCATCAGGATCGTCGACGCCCAGTGAGGACGCAAATTCGGGATATTGTTCCAGATTATAGGCCCAATATTCGTCAATAATCTGATGCAGCTGCGATGATTTCTGATTGTCGCCTTCCTGCGCATGGAGCGGTGTGCTGAGCGCCAGTGCCGATAGTGAAACCAATAGTGTGAAACGTCCCCGGCGCATGAAGTCCTCCTGCAAAAAATATCTCTTGTAACTATCGTGAATATTCGGTGGCTGCTGTCAAGCGCGATGTTTACCTGTGCCGCTATATCAGCTGTTCGCGCAGGGCCATGGCCCGTTCCATCGGGATATCGTTGATTTTGAGCGGAGCGATGGCTGAACCACCGGCAATACCGATGGTGACGGTGGCCAGATCAAGAGGGTGATCCAAGGGTGATTGGCTGATATCAACTGTCTGCACCTTGCGGATCGGCAATATGGTCAGCTTGCGCCGCCACCATCCAGCTCGCACAAAAAGCTGTGTCGTGGTGATTGCATATTGATGATGGCGCCAGTTCAACACCATCACCGCGATGATCGGTAAGGCCAGCAATATCAGCGCATAAAAGCCAGGATGGAGAAAGACACCGTTGCCCACGCTGACCGCGGCCAGGACAATGGTCAATATGACGGCGTCACGCCACCATAGCGCGGCATCGACACGCTGGAATTCGAGATCGGGCGTGACATTGGCAATTTTGGTCTCGGCCAATATTGGCTCCGCTTCTTCCATCTGTGCACAGGGCGCTGCGCTGTGGTCGCTTTCTCCGCTCACTTCACTGGCGAGCGACTGGAATTTCAGGTGATACCAGCCGAAACGCTGTCGCACGGGTCCGGTTCGTAAAATCGCCGCCTGCACGCGGTGGATTGGCATGACCATATCGGTGAGCGTGAACAGGCCGCGCCGGCGGCGGAAACCGGGTTGGCCGGTGTCGACGCGATCCAAGCGAAAGCCATATTCCCGGATGAAGGTGCGGACGATGCCGCTGATCAGGCCCACTGCGATAAGGGAAAACAGTGCGCCGACAGCCCCTGCAACTTGCGCCGTGAAACTGAGCCCGTTGACCACATCCTGCTCGGACAATTGTTCCGCCCAATACCAGGGATTGAAGAATTCATCGGGCAACAGAAAGTCAAGATTCTGTGCAATAGCGGCCAATATGGCGAGCAGCACGAAGGAAAAATTGAATAGGCCGGCAATGAAAATCCGCCGATTATCCATAGCAAAAATCGGGGGGCGCTCTTCCGATTCCTGAGGCTCAATAGGTTCTCCGGTTAAGTCTGACGCTTGGGCGGCAACACCGGACTTATAGTCTCGCAGCGCATCTCTGAATGCCTGGGCGTCAGCCAAAGCGAGCGCATCAAGCTTGCCATCCTCGCCGCCGCCGGAACCGGTTTCCAGTTTCACGGTCGCCAGTCCCAATATCCGGCTGACCAGTTTCTGCTCCAGGCTGACATCCTGAATTCGGTCAAAGGGAATTGACCGGTTATTGCGGCTGATCAGGCCGCTTTTGATACGGATTTCCTTGGGCCCGATATGATAGGTGAAGCGCGACCAGATCAGTGCCGTAATCCCGATGATGACGGCCAGCAAGGCGATCGCGGCCAAACCGGTATAGACGATATTCCGATCAAAAACGCTGAAATAGAGCACGGCTATGGCGACCAAATTCTGGCCGATAGCAGAAACCGATTTCAATATGATGCTGAGCGGATGCAGGTGGCGAAAGGACGCCCCGTCGGCGTCATCCGCGTCCGGTGGCATTGGTTCTGCTGTCACAGGGCTATCATTCATATCATGTCTTGGCGGATATGGCCCTTGATCGTATCGCGCATCGCTTCGGCATCCGGCGTGCTGAGGCCCGGCAAAGTCACGATACTATTATGTGTGCCGGCGGTATGGACGATCAGTGTCGAAAGCCCGAACATCCGCTGCAACGGACCTTGCGCAACGTCGATATGCTGGATGCGGTTAAACGGTACGATCGTATCCGTTCGCCACAGAAATCCGCGCAAAACCCGTAATTGTTCATCCCCCATGTCATAACCCCAGCGGCGATAGATGCGTTCGGGTAACAGGATGACCAGGAACAACATGATGGCCGTGACCGGGCCAATGATCATGCCGCTTATATCGGGCCATTCATTGCTGGCTGCGAAATCGGCAACAGTTGCAGCAGCAATTAAAATGGCGGCCATAATGACGGTGTTCAGACGGATCAGCGATTTTTGTGGCGGATGGAGCGGCGTCAGGCCCTGATTATAGGCCCTGGCCTTGTCCTGCTCCATCTGTGCCAGCGGATCGGGGGTGGTAACGGCTTCTGTCATGAGGCGACTATGCCGAAGCTGTGTTATTTAAGCAAGACAGATAGGTTCGCGCTCGCATCAACCGTGGAGCACATTGGCGTAACAGAATCGCTGCGCTCACCCTGAGCGCGTTTTGTTTGTTCAAAGTGCCTTAGCGCGCAAGCGCCGTTTCCGCTTCTTCGGTCAGCGTTTTGATAATATCCGCAACGCTTTCTTCAGCCTTGACCATGCCGACCGATTGTCCCGCCATGACACTGCCGTTTTCAACATCACCATCAATTACGGCCTTACGTAGCGCTCCGGCCCAGAAATGTTCGATCTGCAATTGCGCTTCACCCATTTCTATCTCACCAGCATCGAGCAGCTTTGCCACTTCAATCTGTTTGCGGGTAAATTCTTCGGTGCCCTTATTTTTGAGCGCACGCACCGGAATCACTGGCAAGCGAGGATCGACCTGAACGCTGGTTACGGCATCGCGGGCATTGCCGCGAATGAAGGCTTTTTTGAAATCCGGATGAGCAATGGATTCATTTGCGCAGACAAACCGTGTGCCGAGTTGCACGCCGCTGGCACCCATTTCGAGATAAGCGCCAATCATGTCGCCTGTACCAATGCCGCCCGCGACAAAGACCGGGACCTGATCGGCAATTTGCGGCAGGATTTCCTGTGCCAGAACGGATGTCGCCACCGGCCCGATATGGCCGCCCGCTTCCATGCCTTCAATGACAATGGCGTCGACGCCGGAGCGGATGAATTTCTTGGCCAGCGCCATGGCGGGTGCGAAGCAGATGACTTTCGCGCCGATTTCCTTGATCGCTTCGAGGCTGCCTTTGGGTGGCAGACCGCCAGCCAGCACGACATGGCTGACATCATGATTGCCGCATATCTCTATGAGCTTCATCAGGTCCGGGTGCATGGTGATCAGGTTGACGCCAAAGGGCTTGCTGGTCAGCTTCTTGGTTTCGGCAATCTCGGTGTCCAGCAATTCCGGGGTCATTGCACCGCAGGCAATAACGCCAAAGCCACCGGCATTGGAAATCGCGCTAACGAGTTTGCGCTCGGAAACCCACGACATGGCCCCGCACATGATCGCGGTCTCGCTGCCCAGCAGGTCTGTGCCGCGCTGCATTAAAGTGGAGAGTTTTGAGTTGGTCATGTTTTTCTTTCTAAAAGCCCTCTCCCCTGCAGGGGAGAGGGTTGGGAGAGGGGGCTATCGAGACCTGCTCAGACTTCCCCTCCCTTAATCCCTCCCCTGAAGGGGAGGGAGACTATCAAGCTGCATCCTCTGCATCCAGGCCATAGGCGGTGTGAAGCACCCTGAGCGCCAGTTCGGTATAGTCTTCCTCGATCAGCACGCTGACTTTGATTTCTGACGTCGTGATCGCCTGAATGTTCACGCCGCGATCGGCCAGTGACTTAAACATCGTCGAAGCGACACCAGCATGGCTTTTCATACCAACGCCGACGACCGAGATCTTCGCGACATTCGTATCGGAAATCAGACGGTTATAGCCAATGCTCTCCTTGGCACCTTCCAGCACCTGCATGGTCCGGTCGAGATCGCTGGTTGGCGCGGTGAAGGTCACGTCGGTTTCGCCTTTTTCGCGGCCGACATTCTGAATGATCATATCGACATTGATCGCTGCCTCGGCCAGCGGCTCAAAAATATTGGCCACGGCGCCCGGCTTATCCGGCACGCGCGTCAGGGTGATTTTGGACTCATTCTTGTCATGGGCGATACCCGTGATCAGTTGGCGTTCCATATCCTGTTTCTCCATCTCACTTTCGCTGACGATCATCGTTCCCGGCAGGTCGTCGGCGGTGTAATTGACACCCTCTTCGGTAAAGGATGACAGTACCTGAATTTTGACATTTTCCTTCATCGCCAGACCAACGGAGCGCGTCTGCAGCACTTTCGCGCCGACGCTGGCCAGTTCCAGCATTTCCTCAAAAGTCACGGTTTTCAATTTGCGCGCTTTGGTCACGATGCGCGGGTCCGTCGTATAAACGCCATCGACGTCAGTATAAATATCGCAGCGATCCGCTTTGACTGCTGCGGCAATGGCAACGGCACTGGTGTCTGATCCGCCGCGACCCAATGTGGTGATCCGGCCATCCTGACTAATGCCTTGAAAGCCCGGAATGATCGCAATTTCACCGCTTTTCATCGAAGCGGTCAAATCATCGGCATCGATGGTTTCGATCCGCGCCTTGCTGTGCGATTCGATGGTGCGGATCGGCATTTGCCAACCCAGCCAGCTGCGCGCCTTGGCACCCAGCGATTGCAGGGCAATGGCGAGCAGGCCGGATGTGACTTGTTCGCCACTCGCAACCACAACGTCATATTCCGCAGCATCGTAAAGCGAGCTGGCTTCACGGCAGAAATTGACCAGCCGATCAGTGTCTCCCGCCATGGCGGAAACCACGACCGCTACCTCATGCCCGGCATCGGCCTGTTGCTTGACGATCTGGGCAACCCGGCGGATTCGTTCGATCCCTGCCATCGACGTGCCGCCAAATTTCATCACTATCCGTGCCATGATGCCTGTTATCTGTCTTTCTGTTGAAAAAGGGTCTGAACGAGACGCGCGGGCTGTGATAAAGAGACGTTATGACAAACGCAAGCACCAGCAAGCGCCCAAGCTCTGAGTCGGTTTCAGGCGCAACCAAAAGCACAATAAACCCCGATGAAGCGGCGCATTTCGGGGCTTTGGCAGCCGATTGGTGGGACCCGAACGGGTCGTCTGCGATGCTGCATCGGCTCAATCCGGTACGGCTCGGCTATATCAGGGATGCGATCGACCGGCATTTCGGGGTGGATACGAGTGTTCTGAAGCCTCTGGCTGGCAAGCGCGCACTGGATGTTGGCTGCGGTGCCGGGCTGGTTTGCGAACCTTTGGCGCGCATGGGTGCGACGGTAACTGGGCTCGATGCAGCGCCGGAAAATATCGCGGCGGCCAAGGCGCATGCGGAACCGCAGCGACTGGATATCGACTATCGCAATGTCGGGATCGAAAAATTTGGAGAAAGCGGTTTCGACCTCGTAACCTCGCTCGAAGTCATCGAACATGTTGATGACACCGACAGTTTCGTGGCCGGATTGGCCAATGCACTGGCCGATGATGGCTTGATGATTCTCTCCACACCGAATCGCACGGCCATGTCGAAACTGATGCTGGTCAATCTTGCTGAAATGACCGGGCGTATTCCGAAAGGCACGCATCATCATGATCAGTTTTTTACGCCGGAAGAACTGGAAAAGTTGCTGGCAAAAGCCGGGCTTAAAGTTACCGACACCACCGGCCTGTCCTACAGCCCCTCTCACGGTTTTTCCTTGTCGGACAACTTGTCGCTCAATTATCTGATGACAGTTGTGCGGGGATGAACACGAGTGTTCGACCCTATGCGGTGACCGACAAGGCCGCTTGTCTGGCCTTGTTTGACAGCAATGTGCCGCGCTATTTTGACGCGAGTGAACGGCCAGGTTTCGTCACTTTTCTGAATGAACCCGGCGGTGACTATTTTGTTATCGAACAGGATGGAACGATATGCGGCTGCGGCGGCTTCTCCAGAGCAGAACGCGGACAGGCGTGCTTCACCTGGGGTATGGTCGATAATGCCCGCCATGGGTCTGGGCTAGGCCGGCTGCTGGCTGAATATCGATTGCGCGCTATTGAAGCATCGGGCGTGTTTGAGGAAGCGGAGCTTTTCACCACTCCGCAAATCGCCCCGTTTTTTGCCAAATTTGGTTTTGAAAAGCAGGGTGTCGAAAAAGATGGTTTTGCGCCGGGTATGGACAAGGTGCAGATGATCAAAAAACTGAAGATCACCCAGCCATAGGGCTAGATGCTGCCAGCAACAAATCAGCTGTCAGGCAGGCTGTAGTTGATCGTATAGCTATGTTTTCCGTCGACATTCTGAATGGCCATGGTTCCGGTAATGCCGCTCAGTTCGTCGGTCCCGCTATCTGGTACGATCTCAATTGACAGATTCTGGCTTGTCTTGGTCATGGTTCCATGATGGGTGACAATGAAGCTGCCCTGCTTGCCGTTAAGTGAGCCCGTTATGGTTTCCAGAGCGACATAGACCCTCGCACCGGTGGTTTTATTGGCATCGGCCATCATCTGTCCTGTGCCGGTCCCGATCAGATCGCCGGTGAAGCTTTTGGTCAAAACCATGCGCGCGGGGCTTTCCCCTTTTTCGGATACTGGTGATAGTTCGACCTCAAATGCGCCGCTGGCCTGTTTCTTTTTCACATCCTCGGCCAATGCCGGGCCCGCCAGAGACAGCAGAGCGACCGTTGCAACAACCGATTTCGCTAGGGCCATCAAAAGTCGACCTTTTCATAATGGGGCGGAGGGGTAATGACTTCCATGCGTTCTGACAGCAACGGACGGAAAGACGGGCGTGATTTGAACATCGCATACCAAGCCTTGGTTTGGTCATGGCCGGTCCAATCAATCCCGCCGAGATAGTCCGCGACCGATATTTGCGCCGCCGCGGTCAGGTCAGCGAGGCTCATCGTCGCACCGGCCAGCCAGCTGCGATGATCAATCAGATAGTCGATATAGTCTAGATGGACATTGGCCCGGCGCATTGCTTCGCGGAGCAATTTTGCATCCGGTGGCTGGCGGTGCACAATACGCTTGTGCATGCGTTCGAAAAGCAGCGGCGCGGTGACATCACCGTAAAACTGCTCGTCAAACCAGGCGACCAGGCGGCGGATTTCGGCCCGGTTGGTCGCGGTGCCATTAATCATCGGGGTCTTTTCGACCGTTTCTTCTATATACTCGCAGATTGCGACACTATCGATCAGCGTGATATCCCGCTGATCATGGCGCATAACGGGTGTGCGGCCTGCGGGATTCATATCCAGAAATTGATCCCGTTGTTCCCATGGTGATTCGCGTACAAGCTCATAGCCGACCGACTTTTCGCCCATTAACAGGCGAACTTTGCGCGAAAACGGACAAAGAGGAAATTGGAATAACTGCCACATAACGTTGCTGTTAATCGGGAAAGTGCTGTGGGGGAAGGGGCTTGATGCCCGAAAGCGCGAATAGATGGTCAGGCGTTACAAAACGGCCCGTCAGACGCGCCTATTCCAGCGCATCCATTCGCTGCTTCATCTGCTCGCCCATCGCTTTGAGTTGCGGAAGCAAAGCGCCAAATTCGCTGGCCAGGATGCCCATCATCACAGTGCCCTTGCGCATTTTGTCTTCCATATCGGCATTGAAATCAGGATTATCACGCGCGGCCAGCTCACCCAATGTGGCATCGGGATCGATATCGGAAAATGTCTCGCCATCATCCAAGTCTTCGGGGACAGCTTTTTCCATCGCGGCTGCAAATTGGCCAATGGGCAAGTCCATCATCGCCGTCATAAAACCGGACATCATCGACACCATGCCATCCTGAAATTCCGGATCGTTAAGCTTTTCGATCATTTCGGATTCAGCGCCTTCATCCTGCGCCGCAGCGGGAACAGAAAGGCTCAACGACACGGCCAATAAAGGGAGAGAGAAAAGTGATCGCATAGCTGAGCCTCCTAAACAGTCATCGTTGTTCGCCAACGACACTTGGCGTCTAGCAGCCCTGATCTGAGTCAAAGCTGAACCGGCGCAGAGTCATTCAGCAAGGATCGTAAATTGTCGTAAAACCGGCACGGAAAGCCGAAATCAAGCAACCTGATAAATGGCCAGTCGATTGCCCGAAGGATCAAGGCATTCAAAGCGGCGACCGCCGGGATAAGCGAAAATCTCCTTGACGATTGCACCGCCGGCCGCTTTCACCTGTGCCAGCGCGGCTTCCAGATCATCACTTTCAAAGGTCGGCATGGGTGCGGGCGGTTCTTCTCCCGTCGCGAGCCCAATCTGTACCGGCCCGCCTTCAACAGCGGCATATTCCGGGCCATAATCGGTAAAGGCAAAGCCGAAGGCTTTTTCATAAAAGGCTTTACTGGCGCCAAGGTCGGTCGCTTTCATTTCCATATAATTGGGTGTGATTTTGGGCATTGTTCTGGCTCCTCAAACGGCGAATCAGGCAATGTTCCGCCGTTCACTTAAGTATAGCCTACGTTGAGATCAAAACAAGAACATGCAGAATGTTGGTCCGAGCTATTTTACGCTAGCCGAATTTGGGATCATCGCTACGCCGCTCAAAAGATATAACGTCTCGCCATTGGTCAGCCAGAGGCCCAAAGGTCATTTTTCCGATCCGTTCCCTGCGGCCCAGGGTTTTGAAGCCGGCCTTTTGGTGCAGCTTCATGCTTGCTTCATTTTCTGGAAAAACCCCTGCGGTCAGCGTCCAGATACCTTCTTCTTCAGAGGCAGCGACGATGGCTTGCAGAAGCATTAAACCAATTCCCATGCCTGCGAATTTTGAGGCGACATAAACACTTTCTTCGGCAACCCCTGCATAGACGCAGCGCGAAGACGTTGGACTGAGTGCTGCCCATCCGGCGAGTTCTGTGTCCACAAAAGCACCGAGACGCGGTGTTTGCAGATGGCTCTGGTCCCAATCATTCCAACTAGGCGCATGCTCCTGAAAGGTTGCGTGACCAGTGTCCATCCCCTGCTGATAAATATCCAGAATAGCATCGGCATCGGCTACCGTGAGGCTTTGAACAACAACATTGGCTGTCGTCGTCATTGTGACCAACTCACTCTGCCGCAACGACAGCATCTCCATCCGACAGCGGATGATCCAGCCGTTCGACCATTTCCTTCGGACAGACCTGCCAGAAGCGTTCCCGCCAGCGGTCCCAGTCGCGCAGGATCGTTTCCGACCAGTTGCTGTCGGTGGTCCGGTGATGCGCTTCGATCAGGGATTTGAGATGCTCCTCCCAATAGTCGCTGTCCAGCCGTTGCCAGATGATGCTTTCGGGATTGGCGTGCTTCTCAAAATCACGGTCGAGGTCGAGGATGAAGGCCATGCCGCCGGTCATGCCCGCGCCGAAATTATTACCAACCGCGCCAAGGATCACAGCATTGCCGCCGGTCATATATTCACAGCCATTGGCACCGCAACCTTCGACAACCACATCCGCGCCGCTATTACGGACAGCAAATCGTTCGCCGGCTTGCCCGGCTGCAAAAAGCTGACCGGAAGTCGCGCCATAAAGTACCGTGTTGCCGATAATCGTATTGTCTTTTGAATCCAGTGGAGAGCTGACCATCGGACGAACGACGATCTTGCCGCCGGACAGGCCCTTGCCGACATAGTCATTGGCATCGCCAAAGACTTCCAGCGTGATCCCCTGACACATGAAGGCGCCGAGAGACTGGCCCGCACTGCCGCGCAGACGCACATGGACATGGTCCTCGTTCAGCGCGGTCATGCCATATTTGGCCGTGACCTCTGCCGAGAAACGCGTGCCGACGGCGCGGTGCGTATTGCGCACCGTATAGGTCAGCTGCATTTTCTCGCGGCGTTCAAATACCGGCTGCGCATCGGCAATCATCTGTGCGTCCAAACTGTCGGGCACCTCATTGCGGTGTGTCGGCAGGTTGAACGTACGCTCGGTATCCGGCGCATCGACCTTGGCGAGGATCGGGTTGAGGTCGAGATCATCGAGATGCTCGGCCCCGCGGCTCACCTGCCGCAGCAATTCGGTGCGGCCAATGACTTCTTCCAGCGACCGGTAACCAAGCCGTGCCAATATCTCGCGCACTTCTTCGGCCATATAGGTCATCAGATTGATGACTTTTTCCGGCGTGCCGGTGAATTTCTCACGCAATTTCTCATCCTGTACACAGACACCAACCGGGCAGGTGTTGCTGTGGCATTGCCGGACCATGATACAACCCATGGCGACAAGGCTCAGCGTACCAAGGCCGAATTCTTCCGCGCCCAAAATCGCCGCAATAACAATATCGCGTCCGGTCTTCAGGCCGCCGTCGGTGCGCAGTTTTACCCGGTGACGCAAACCATTGAGGGTAAGCACCTGATTGGCTTCGGTAAGACCCATTTCCCAGGGCGTCCCAGCAAATTTGATCGACGTTTGTGGCGATGCGCCCGTTCCGCCCGTATTGCCGGAGATCAGGATCACGTCGGCATGGGCTTTTGCAACGCCAGCGGCGATGGTGCCGATACCGGCCGCAGAAACCAGCTTCACGCAGACCCGCGCTTTCGGGTTGATCTGCTTGAGATCATAAATCAGCTGCGCCAGATCTTCGATCGAATAGATATCGTGATGTGGTGGTGGGCTGATCAGCGTAACACCTGGCGTCGAATGACGCAGCTTGGCGATAAATTCCGTGACTTTAAAGCCAGGCAATTGGCCGCCTTCACCAGGCTTGGCGCCTTGGGCAACCTTGATCTCGACCTCTTCGCAAGCGCCAAGATATTCCGCAGTCACCCCAAAGCGGCCGGAAGCGACCTGCTTGATCGGGCTGGAGGCATTGTCGCCATTTTCAAACGGCGTGTAGCGGCGTTTCTCTTCTCCGCCTTCACCGGATACCGATTTCGCACCAATGCGGTTCATCGCAATGGCAAGTGTTTCATGCGCCTCGGGGCTGAGTGCGCCGAGGGACATGCCGGGCGTATTAAAGCGTTTGCGGATTTCGGTAATCGCTTCCACTTCGTCGATCGGAATCGGTTCCGGCGCGTAGTTAAATTCCATCAGGTCGCGTAGATATACAGGCTCCAGTTCGCGGACACCTTGTGAGAATTGCAGGTAAGAGGAATAGCTGTCATGCGCGACTGCGCTTTGCAGCAAGTGCATCAGATGTGCGCTATAGGCATGAGCCTCTCCGCCATCGCGTTGCTTGTAGAACCCGCCGACCGGCAAGCGCACAACCGCTGCTTCGAACGCCGCGTCATGCTTTTCCTGCGCGTTAATAAACAGCGAGGCATAGCCTTCGCCTGAAATCTTGGTTGGCATGCCAGGGAACAGATCATTGCAAAGCGCGCGCGACAGACCAACGGCTTCAAAATTATAACCGCCGCGATAGCTGGAAATAACGGCAATGCCCATTTTGGACATGATTTTCAGCAAGCCTTCGTCGACTGCTTTCTTGTGGCGGGCGATGCACTCTTCCAAAGATAGGCCGTCAAACAGCCCGCGTGCATGGCGGTCGGCAATGGCTGCTTCGGACAGATAGGCGTTAACGGTGGTCGCACCCACACCGATCAGCACGGCATAGCAATGGGTGTCGAGGCATTCTGCCGCCCGGACGTTGACGGAAGCATAGGCCCGTAATCCCTTGCGCACCAAATGGGTGTGCACGGCGGCGGTTGCGATGACCATCGAGATACACATATGGTCTTCGTCGATATTCTCGTCGGTCAGGAAAATTTCGGTCTTCCCCTGACGCACCGCTTGTTCGGCTTCGTCGCGGATCCGGGCAATGGCATCGCGCAATTCAATCGCGCCGCCGGTGTTGGACATGGTGCAATCAATTTCGGCAACCGCATCGCCAAAGCTTGCCTTTAACCGTTCCCAGGCACTGCAACTGAGTACAGGGCTGTCGAGCACCAGAACATTTTCATTCTGGCTGTCCTTCTCCAATATGTTGGCGAGGTTCGAGAAGCGCGTGCGCAGGCTCATCACATGGCGTTCGCGCAAACTGTCAATCGGCGGATTGGTGACCTGCGAGAAATTCTGGCGGAAGAAGTGGCTGACCTGACGCGGTTTCAGGCTGATCACCGCAAGCGGTGTGTCATCGCCCATCGAACCGATGGCTTCCTTGGCATCCTCAACCATCGGGGCGAGGATTACCTCCATGTCTTCCAGCGTATGACCGGCCGCAGTCTGGCGGCGGATCAATTCTTCCTTGGAGAAATTCATCCCTGCATCAGCAGGCGCAGGCGGCAGATCGTCCATTGTCCTGAAGCCTTTGACGCGCTCGGCATAGGGTTCTTCGGATGCGATCTGGTCCTTGATCTCCTTGTCGGTGAAAACGACGCCTTCATCCAGATCCACAGCGATCATCTCGCCGGGACCAAGCCGGCCCTTATCGATAATCTGGCTTTCGGGCACCACGACCATACCGGTTTCCGATCCGATGATCAGCAAATTGTCGGACGTCTTGCTGTACCGCAGCGGCCGCAGCGCATTGCGGTCCACACCAGCCACAGCCCAGCGACCGTCGGTCATCGCCAGCGCAGCGGGACCATCCCATGGCTCCATGACACTCGCCATATATTCATACATGGCTTTATGTGCCGGATCGATATCCGCTTCATTTTGCCACGCTTCGGGTACGAGCATCAGCTTGGCGGTCGGTGCATCGCGGCCGGAGCGGCAGATGGTTTCAAACACGGCGTCGAGCGCAGCGGTATCGGATGCACCAGCTGGAATCACCGGCTTAATATCTTCGGAATGATCACCAAAGGCGAGGCTCGCCATCTTGATCTCGTGGCTCTTCATCCAGTTCTTGTTGCCGCGGATTGTGTTGACTTCGCCATTATGAGCAAGCGTGCGGAACGGCTGGGCCAGCCACCATTGCGGGAATGTATTGGTTGAATAGCGCTGGTGGAAAATCGCCACTCGGCTTTCAAACCGTTCGTCAGTCAGGTCGGGATAAAAGACCGACAGGGATTCCGCGAGGAACAGGCCTTTGTAGATGATCGAGCGGCAGGACAGGCTGCAGATATAGAAATCATGAATTTGTGCCGCGACCACTTTTTTCTCGATTCGGCGACGGATGAGATAGAGGTTCTTTTCAAACTCCGCGGCGCTCTGGCGATCGGGCAGCGGCCCAGCGATCATGATCTGTTCAATTTCCGGCCGCGTATTCTGTGCCTTCACACCAATGACCGAAACATCGACCGGCACCTGCCGCCAGCCGTAAATTTTATAACCGGCTTCGATTATTTCCGCTTCCACAATCGTCCGGCATGTTTCCTGCGCGCTGAGATCGGTGCGCGGCAGAAAGATCATGCCGACGGCAAGCCGGTTGGGCATTACCTTGTGACCGCTATCCGCAATCGCATCGTCAAAGAAACGTGCCGGCAAATCAACATGCAGACCGGCTCCGTCACCCGTCATTCCATCCGCGTCAACCGCGCCGCGGTGCCAGACCGCTTTCAACGCATCAATGGCGGATGACACCACCCGCCGCGAAGGCTTGCCATCGGTGGCTGCGACCAGTCCGACACCGCAGGCATCAGATTCAAATTCAGGCCGGTACATGCCGGTTTCGGCAAGGCGCTTATGTGCGGGCGTTGGATAGTGGTGCGTCATATCAATTTCATTTCAAAAAGTGGAAACGGCCTGCCGGGTGGCCGCTTATTTATTTTTCGCCATTTTTGCTTTGGCGTTTTTCTGCGCTGTTTCGAGCGCTTCATAATAAGCCTCAAACGCGGCATCGGAATCGACGCTGAGCTTGTTGACCAGTTCGCGATCGGCTGGTGACCAATTTTCAGGATCTTCCCAATCCGTGGAATCATCCGAATTGTCAGCGTCCTCCATCACCTCGTCGATCGAGGCAAAAGGATCATTGCCATGTGTTTTTACGGGTGGCAGATGAGCCGTGGCTTCCTCGACCTTTTTCATGATTGCTGGCATGGCCTGCATCATTTCAGGCACCATGTTCATCATCGACTGCATCATTTCCGGATCGACGAACACCATCATATAGTCCCGGGCAAAGGCTCCGCCGGTATCGGTAGCGAAGAAACCGTTCATTTCGTTCAACTGGCTAACCGTGAACTTGCGGGCGTAGATGTTCGTCAATGCCTCGCGAACCGCTGGTTCCATGGCGACCATCAAATCCACCATCTCATTCATCATGACCTTGGTCGAGATTTTCATCCGCTCTTCAAAATGCGGATCGGCCTCCCGCGATATATCGGCCAGTGTCCGTTCCCCAATATCGTCGGGGATATCGTCTTTCGCTACACCGCCGGCACTGGCAAGGTCACCCATGCGCATGCCGCCCATGCTAACCATCATCTGATCCATCATCTGATCCAGTGTACCACGCATCATCCGCTCATAGGTGCCGAGCGGGAACAGATAATCGACCGTATTTTTGGCCGCAGAGAGGCGCGCCGGATCAATCGGTTTGGCTTCGCTTTCGGCTGTTGCTGTTGCATCCGCATCTTGTGCCGTGGCGGGGGTGCTGAATGCCAAAGCCAGTGAACTTACGGTAATCGCAAAGATTTTTCTCATTTTTTACTCCGAATTGGGTAGGCGAAAGAGGCGGCGTCAGGCGGCTTGTTTTTCCGCCCGCGCTTTTTCGCGCAAGAATTTGTGCATATGCTCGGTCACGTCGCGACCGTCACGGATACCCCATACCACAAGGCTGGCTCCGCGGACAATATCACCGGCTGCAAAAACGCCGTCGAGATTGGTCATCATACTCTTGTGATCGACCCGCAAAGTGCCCCAGCGCGTAACGCTGAGATCCGGGCAATCGAACAGACTGGGAAGCTCTTCCGCATCAAATCCCAAGGCCTTGATGACCAGATCGGCCTCCAGCGTGAATTCACTGTCGGGCTGTACCTCTGGCGCGCGTCGGCCACTGGCATCAGGCGCGCCGAGGCGCATCTTTGTTGCCTTGACTGCCGTGACGTGTTCCGTGCCCTCAACCGCTTTCGGGGCAGAGAGCCAAACAAAATCCACGCCCTCTTCCTCGGCATTTTTCACTTCATTCTGCGACCCCGGCATATTGGCGCGATCACGGCGATAGAGGCATTTAACCGATTTCGCCCCCTGACGTACCGAGGTCCGCACGCAATCCATCGCGGTATCGCCGCCGCCGATTACGACCACATTCTTGCCTTGGGCATTGAACCGGCCATTGTCGAAATCAGGCACATCATCGCCAAAGCTCTTGCGGTTTGAGGCGGTCAGGAAGTCCAAAGCTTCTTCGACACCAGGCGCGCCGACGCCCGGCATTTTGATCTCGCGTGCCTTATAGACGCCGGTCGCGATCAGAATGGCGTCATGTTTGGTGCGCAGCTCTTCCAATGTCGCATCTTTGCCGACTTCAAAATTCTCATGAAAGTTGATGCCGCCATCTTTCAGGCGCTGGATGCGCCGCATGATGACATCTTTTTCCAGCTTGAAACCGGGAATGCCGTAAGTCAGCAATCCGCCAGCGCGATCATGGCGATCATAGATATGGACATCATAACCGGCGACGCGCAGATATTCGCCAGCGGTCAAGCCAGCTGGACCGGCACCGATAATGCCAACTGACTGGCCACGCGATTTACCAGCAACCAGCGGTTCGACCCAGCCTTCTTCCCAGGCGGTATCGGTAATATATTTCTCAACCGCGCCAATGGTCACAGCGCCATGGCCGGAAAATTCAATAACGCAATTGCCTTCACACAGACGATCCTGCGGACAGATTCGGCCACAGATCTCTGGCATGGTCGACGTCAGATTCGACATTTCATAGGCTTCGCGAACCCGGCCCTCGGCGGTAAGGCGGAGCCAGTCAGGAATATGATTATGGAGCGGACAATGGGTAGAGCAATAAGGCACTCCGCATTGCGAGCAGCGAGCCGCCTGTTCCGCCGCTTTTTCAGGCGCATAGCGGTCAGCAATTTCCTGAAAATCCTCGGCGCGCAGCGTAGGCTCGCGCTTTTCGGGATAGGTTTGACCGGTGTTGACAAATTTCAACATGTCTAATTTTTTCGTGCCTTTTGGCATGCAGATCGCTCGTTTCTTGTATTTTTCGATTAGGGTGACCCTGCCCTCCTGAGCGGGCGTTGGGGCCCCGATAGGCGAATCCATGGGCAGAGTCACGCGAAAACAGCATTATAGGTAAGTAAAGCTGTCTTATATAACATGTTTTAGCCGGTTTTTTGACTGGCTTGTGAGGGCCTGCAGAATAAAAGTATCATATCGGACCTAAATTCATCAACGACAAAGTGGAATGCCGCTTCTATAAGTTGATTTCCTTCACTTGCTCCGGGTTCCATAATGACATTTATTCAAATGCTGCTCCTCGCCGTCGTGCAGGGTGTTACCGAATTTTTGCCAATTTCCTCATCCGGTCATCTCATATTGCTCCCCGTTTTCACCGGCTATGCTGATCAGGGGCCAATGATAGACATTGCTGTACATGTTGGATCTTTGCTGGCGATCATCACCTATTTTTTTAAAGACGTGCTTTCTTTCGGCAAAGGCGGTCTGGCAACCATTGGTATTGGCAAAGCAGATACCGAGCGTCGGCTGCTTTGGTGGATCATCATCGGGACGATTCCTGCGGTCATTGTGGGCTTGTTCCTGAAGACAGGCGGCTATCTGGAGGGATTTCGCAGTACGACATTGGTGGGTATCAACCTTATTGTCTACGGTGTTCTGCTGGGCGTCGCTGACCGTATTGGGCGGCAGGTCAAATCGTTTGAAGATATGACACTGAAGGACGGATTGATTGTCGGTTTGGCCCAGGCTTTGGCGCTAATTCCGGGCACCAGCCGGTCGGGGGTTACGATGACCGCTGCGCGTTTTCTGGGTTATAGCCGTGTGGAATCGGCCCGTTTCTCGTTCCTACTATCTATCCCGGCGGTTGCAGGCGCGGGAATATTGATCATCCCGGATCTTATGGATGCCAGTGGTGATCTGCTCAAAGAAGCATTGATCACCGGTGCGCTGACCTTCGTCGCGGCCTTTGCGACCATGACTTTCCTGATGCAGTTCCTGCGCAAGGCATCGATGATGGTGTTCGTTATCTATCGTGTCGCGATGGGCGCGGCCTTGCTGATCTGGTTCTAGCGTCGCTACGCCTCAGCTTGCCTTTGCACGCGCTCCAAAGCGGCCATAGGTGGTATATTTGTCCATCCACCCCCGGGCCACGGTCGCCAAGGGTGTTGGCGATACATTAAATGCTTCCAGCCCAGCCTGCCCATCAGCAACAACATTGTCCTTCTGCAGCATTTTATACTGATCCAACGTAATCGGTGCACCGGGAAGAAAACCCGTGCACGTCGCCATCAGCTTTGCTGCAACATCCGGCATTTCGATAAAGCCGCGCTCCCGCTTCGTCATCTTGGCAATCCGCCGATTGAGATCCCCCATTGAAATGACTTCCGGCCCGCCCAATTCAAAGATCTGACCGGCATAAGGCGCGGGGTTCTCTAGCGCGACTGCCACAGCCTGTGCCACGTCGCCGACAAAAACCGGCTGAAACTTTGTGTCGCTGCCAATTATCGGCACTATCGGCATCATCCGGATCATCGCGGCAAAGCGGTTGATGAACTGGTCTTCGCGGCCAAATACTATGGAGGGGCGCATGATCACTGCGCTGGGAAATGCCTCAAGCACAGCGGTCTCAGCGTCGCCCTTGCTCTTCCCATAGCGGGATGGCGATTCGCTATCGGCACCAATGGCCGACATTTGGATCAATGCGCTGCACCCGGCCTCAGCCGCAGCCTCGGCTACGTTGCGCGCGCCGGTTACGTGGACCGTTTCAAAATCCCCATCCAAAATCCCAACCAGATTAATAACCGCGTCACAACCATGAACCGCCCGTTTTACGCTGTCTTTCTTGGTCACATCGGCGCTGGCAAATTGGGTCTGGCCCAAATTGCCCAGCGGCTTGATATGCATTGCATTTTTGACATTACGTTCGGCCACCCGCACCCGCGCACCGCGCGACAAAAGCTGTTGCGAGATATAGCGACCCAGGAAGCCGCCACCGCCAAAAATGCAAACCAATTGTCCGTCAAGCGTCATAGTCTATTGTCCATTTCCTTCGCGCAATGATGCCATTGCCTTCCCGCGCGCTTTTGCATGACCGGCGCGTGCACGCAATATCCGATTCCATATTATTGCCGCCGCAATATAGCATATTTCATCCGCCAGCGCGCCGTCAGACATAAGATCGCCCTTATTGGCAGATGAATCATTGACAATATCGCCCTCGTGGCGCTAATCGCCCGCTCCTACACCGACAACTTGTCGGTTGGCCCAGATGGCGGAATTGGTAGACGCGCTAGCTTCAGGTGCTAGTATTCGCAAGGATGTGGAGGTTCGAGTCCTCTTCTGGGCACCATTTACTTATTCATCACAGTTCGCTGGCGGTTGAAAAAGCCCGAGAAACTGCCAATAGAAAGCAGTTTATGGCCGTCGCTGTCTGCCCATGCCCGCCTGCACTCGCAGCATAGCAGGGGCCACTATGGGGGCCACATTGCAATAGTAGATGAAAGTGGCCCCCATTATGGCGTTGACCGATACAGCGATCCGGAATGCAAAGTCCGGTGAGAAGCCGAAGAAGATGTTTGATGAGCGCGGTCTGTTCCTTCTGGACCAGCCGTCGGGGGAGGGAAACTGTGGCGTTTGAAATATCGCTATCTCGGGAAAGAGAAGAAGCTGTCGCTTGGCCGTTATCCTGATGTTTCGCTCAAGGTTGCCCGCGAAAGGCGCGATGAAGCGCGGACGCTGATTGCCAATGGTGCCGACCCTGCCAGTGTGAAGGCAGAAATCGCGAACGAGAGGCGTGAAGCGGCTGCAAACACATTTTCATCGATTGCTGAAGAATACATCACGAAGATCGAGAAGGAAGGCCGAGCGGCTGTCACGATAAAGAAGACACGCTGGCTGCTTTCCCTTTTGGAAGGAGACCTTGGCAATCGCCCGATCATAGAGATCACGCCAGCCGAATTGCTCACCACGCTTCAAAAGGTCGAAGTAAAGGGTCATTTGGAAACAGCGAGGCGGATGCGCTCCTTGTCTGGCCGCATTTTCCGATATGCGGTTGCTACTTCTCGCGGTAATTCCGATCCGTCCGCATTGCTGCGCGGGGCCTTGGTCGCGCCGACGGTAAAGCACCACAGCGCCATATTGGAACCAGCCAAGGTTGGCGAATTGCTGAGCGATTGAAGGCTTTTCTGGCCAGCCGTTGACCCATTTGGCGCTAAAGCTCACCCCTCACGTATTCGTTCGCCCCGGGGAATTGCGGCGCGCCGAATGGAGCGAGTTCGATCTTGGAAAGGCAATTTGGACCATAACACCGGAAAAAATGAAGATGCGCGATCCCCATATGGTGCCGCTATCACGACAGGCCCTTGGTTTTCTGGAAAGCGCGCAAGCTATAAGCGCGGGCCAGCGCTACGTTTTCTCGTCTCTTTATCCGGGTAATCGCCCGATATCGGAAAACACAATCAATGCTGCGCTTCGACGGCTGGGATATAGCGGCAAGGAAATGACCGCTCACGGCTTCCGCGCTATGGCAAGCACATTGCTCAACGAGAGTGGCAAATGGTCGTCAGATGCGATTGAGCGAGCATTGGCCCATAAAGACACCAATGCAATTCGCAGTATTTATCATCGAGGTGCGCATTGGGATGAGCGCGTTAAAATGGCGCAGTGGTGGTCAGACTATTTGGATCGACTAACAGCGGAAGGGAAAGTTGATTCAATCAACGATGCCATTCCACGGTGACGCCGCCCTATGTCAGCCTGAGGGTCTTTCTGCCGTTCGAAAAAGTAATTTTATGAAAGGATCCTAAGCTAAGTCAGGAAAACCACGAGTATACAGCTTATTGATGCCACCACGCAAGGCATCGGGGATTAGTACCCCCATACCTAGACGGTTGATGTTGACCGAAAACAGCATCGCACTCCTGTCCTATGGTCGGGGAGCCTGTGACGCATGTCCAGGGCTCTCGGGCCTAAAGGTCACAGGACCAATCTAGGTTGGTGTACTAACTCTCCGATTACCAAGGATCAGGTGTGAAGTCGAAAGCGGGGGCGTACCGCGATCGACTTCCGAGGAGATACTGGAAATGCCAAAAGGAACACGGGCTGGGTTTAATCTTCTAAATGTTGAGCGGATCAAGTGCCTTGAAGGCAAGTAGTTTAGGGTTCAGTAAGCTATCGATTTTCAACCAAATTTGGGCCGATTGCGGACTGTCTGGTTCCATCCGCTATGGGCGCAAAATCGGCCACTAGCTTATACTCAGATTATTATTCAGGTTCATGCGACATCGACAAATTGACCGGATCGCGGATTTAAAAATCAGCGGACTGTGATCTGGTCTTGATCACACTTTCTATACGCAATGATGCCGATCTGTTGCCAACCAGTGTTGGAAACGATGCCGCATAGTTGAAAACTCACGCTGGCCGGAACAGCGGAAAATGCAAAAGACTCACAATCGGTTCCATTGGATTTTCAGAATCGTTCAGTATATTCTCAGTAGCGAGTACAAGCGCCCGTTCGTGATCACCCATAAACTTTGCTAGCTTGGCAGTCTCTGGTTCCTCTTCAGCGCATACCAATGTTTCCAATTCTACGTAGCGTTGTAGATATGTGCTTCTTGTAGTTTCGTTGATAGCGGCAAAACTTTCTTCCCACGACATAGCAAACAAAGTCTCTTTCCCAGCGGACACGGTTTCTCTGGCTTGGCGATCCTCGACCATTGACAAGCCAAATCGCGACATAGCTGGACGAATCAACGCTTTACCCTCGGTCTCAAACTGAAGAAACGAGCCAACAATATATTGCTGCTCTGGACTATCGGCTTTTTCTAGCATTGCATCAAAAAATATCTCCCCTGTTTGTTCACCATGATAAACATCTTTGAGACATTCCAAAAAATCTTTACTTGGCATTATCTTCTCCGGCTTTGTCTGGTTACGGAAAATATGATATTACTTGCGCGACCAGCTTATGTGTCTTTGGGGCCTCTGTGTGAGATAGACGCATCTGTGAAAAACAGAGACGCGAAACTGCTCCTCGATTCAGCCTATTAACAATGGTTAACCGCTGTAGCTTTGCGTTCACAGGTCAGCATCGGACAAGCAAAAATCATTTTCGGACATTGGCCCGATTTCTGTCTTTTCCATTGCTACGGAGCATCAAATGGCCGCAAAATTGTAATTTTTCATTTGCGAAAATGGCTAGGTGATTCCATCGTCCACTGCTTGAATGCACGGCGGAAATTTGTGGATTCGGTATATCCAAGGCGATCCGCAATCTGATCGATCGTCATCGCTGTGTTCCTAAGATAATCGAGCGCCAAATTTTTGCGCACATCATCTTGGACTTGGCGGAATGAAGTATCCAGCGCATTAAGCTTCCTACGCAACGTTCGGGAACTCATTGCCAATGTTGCCGCAACCTTTTCCATATCCGGCATATCACCCGGGTGCCTGAGCAATTCGCGACGAACCTGCAGCAAAAAATCGTCTTCGCCCCGATGCTTAGCGACAAGCTGTTCAGCAAGTTTCAAACAGATTTGTGCACTCGCTGAATCGGATGTACGCAACGGCTGTTCGGTTGGAACCCTTGTCCAAACAAGATTTTCGGGCTGATCATAACTAATTGGGCAGTCAAAATATTCGCGGTATTTTCGTGCATATACGGGCTTCGAATAAGTCAGGCTAATCTCAAGAGGGTTCATCGGTTCCTGCAGATATTCAGAGGACAATCGCATGATGCCGACAATATTTTCCTCGACGCAAAAGGGTACCAATCGTTCGATTGGGTAAATCGGGTCCATCTGAATACGTTGCCGGCCGGCTTCTATACGCGTCGTCGTTTGTATCAGGCTGGGTGCGGCCTGGTAATATTTCTGACCGATTTTTGTGGCTTCGATTTCATTCGCACTGCTCATGATCGCGTAACCAAGCGCGCCCCAAGTGCCAACGGTTTCAGCGCCACCGACCTTCAAACCCAACCAAGGAATGGGCGATAGTCTCAGCGCTGCATCGATCAGCCCGAACATCTGGTTGAAGCTCAAAAATGCTTCATCATCGGCAAGCAACCCCTGATCAAAATCAAGTCGATCAAATAACTCAACCAGTGAGACATTCATATCATCGAGAATATCGACAATCAGCCGCGCAACTTGGGGTGACATCACGGGGCGATCGAAATTCTCTAAGTCAAAGGTCAATACGCCTGTCCGAAAATGATCTGTTCTTGGCCAGTGCTAACCTGTTGCGCGCGTTTTAGCCAGCTTAAACAACGAACATCAAAAATCGGAGGATCACACAATGTCACTGCCTGAAGTCATCAATCACCAAGATCATCTACTGTCTGTTAACATCAATGAGCAGGAAGCAGTCCAGCATCCGACCGATGGATATTTCATCCAACCATTGTTCCTCGACTCCGAGAATGGCACCTGGGTGCTGTACGCAAAATTCCCGCCTGGCACTTTACTGCCACGCCATTTTCACACCGGCACGGTGCACTTCTTTACCACCAAGGGATCCTGGAACTATGTCGAATATCCTGAGGACAAGCAAACTGCCGGCAGCTATCTTTATGAACCCGGTGGTTCGATCCATCAGTTCTCCGTTCCAAAAGATGCCAAAGAAGCAGCCGAGGGATTCATGGTTGTCACCGGCGCCAACATTAACTTCGATGATGATGACAACTTTATTGATGTCAGCGACGCAGGCACCATCGAACAAGCGGTATTGACGGTTTGCCAGATGATGGGTCGTGACGCGCCGCGCTACATCCGACCCGGTGCTTCTGCCGCCTTCTCTTTCTGATGTGACCGCAGCTGAGAGCAAATCACCTAAAATATACTCGCCCGTTTCGGTGTGAGCGCCGGACAATAGAAAGGACACTCCCATGAACGCCTCCGAAGAAAATGTCGCATTGCTGGCAAATCTACCTGATCCGACCTCACCTGAAATAGAGCAGGTGCGGGAAAATTTTGCCGAAGATTTCAAATGGCATTATTTCAACGAGGGGTTGCCCGATCTCAACAAGACCTATCATGGCTTTGATGGCTGGATGCAGTTTTTCAAAGATCTCGCGGGCAAAACCGGCGGCACATTTGGCGTCAACATGAAGCATGTTTACCCCATCGGCACAGAGCTCGTGGTCGTACATGCGCTGCCCAGTATGACGATCGACGGCATGAGTCTGGAAACCGATGCTGCGGTTGTCTGGCGCATTGTCGACGGCAAGATCGCGGAGGCGTGGGATATTCCCGGACTGAATTCAGCTATTCGAGCAAAATAGTAGAAAAGTCGTACCCGTTATTCAGTAAATAGATCTGGAGCATGTAGTGAACCGATTCAAAGCTAAATCTGTGGTGATAACCGGCGGAGCGTCCGGGATCGGAGCGGCGAGCGCGCGGCGCTTTCATGCCGAAGGTGCTGCTGTTGTTATCGCCGATCTGAATGATGAACTGGGAACGGCGCTGGCCAATGAACTAGGCGAGCGCGCACTGTTTCAGAAGACGAATGTTGCCGAATATGATCAGGTCGAAGTGCTAATGGGCACCGCTGTGGAAGCATTCGGCAGGCTCGATGTCCTGTTCAACAATGCAGGTATTGGATGCTTCGGTCTGACTCCGGATTTGTCTGTTGAGGATTGGCGGCGTGTCATTGCCATCGATCTCGACGCTGTTTTCTTCGGTTGCAAAGCAGCCATTCCGTATATGCGAGCGGTTGGCGGCGGTGCCATTGTGAACACGGCTTCGATTTCAGGAAGCGGCGCCGATTATGCCTTTACTGCCTATAATGCGGCCAAGGGCGGCGTGATCAACTACACCCGCGCCCTGGCTATCGATCATGCGCGCGAGAATATTCGTGTGAATGCAATTTCTCCCGGTCCCATTTCCACAGCCATCATCGCTCAAGCCAAATCGGTCCCTGCGGCGGATCAAGCGTGGTGCGACGTCGTGCCAATGGGCCGTTGGGGCGAGCCGGAGGAAATTGCCGCTATTGCCGCTTTTCTGGCCTCAGATGATGCATCCTATATGACAGGTTCCATTGTGACAGCCGACGGAGGCTTAACCGCCCATACCGGCCAACCCAATCTGCCTGCTATCGCTGCGCGTTTGGTAGCCGATGCATAAACAAACCCTGGCACTTTTTTCGCAACTACACATGAGAGAATGATAATATGACAACCGTAAAAGATATCGATATCGCCGTTTTTGGCGCCACGGGCTTCACCGGACAGCTCATTGCCGAGTATCTCGGCCAGCAGGATGGTGTGAAAGTTGCCATTGCTGGTCGCAATGGTGACAAATTGACAAAGGTGAAGTCCGATCTTGGCCTGTCCGAGGATACTGAAACCATCGTTGCTGACGCCAGCGACAAATCGGCACTGACCGAGCTCGCTCGTCGGGCGCAAGTGGTCATAGCAGCGGCAGGACCTTATCAGCATTATGGCGAAAATCTGATCGCCGCCTGCGCCGAGGAAGGCACAGACTATCTTGATTTGTGCGGTGAATCCAATTGGATCCGCGCGATGATCGACAAATATGATGCGACAGCAAAAGCTTCCGGCGCACGTATCATAAACAGCTCCGGTTTCGATTCCATACCATCCGACTTGGGCATCTTGCATCTGCAAAATCTTGCTGCAAAACATCAGAAACAGCCTTTCACTCGCGTAAAGGGTCGTGTTGAAGCCATGCAAGGGGTGGCATCTGGTGGTACCGTCGCCAGCATCATGGCTGAAATGGGCGTGGCCGCCCAGGACCCAGCTGTGGCTGAACTCATCGGCAGTCCCTATGCTCTTGCGCCGGGATTTGCGGGTCCGGAGCAGCCCGATGGCGACTCAGTGAAATTTGATGAGGATCTGAACAGCTGGGCCGCGCCGTTCATTATGGCGGCGATCAACACCAAGACAGTGCATCGGTCGAACTTTCTGCAGAGCCACCGTTACGGAACAGATTTCGGCTATGATGAAATGACGATGACCGGCCCCGGCGACGAAGGCAAAGAGCTGGCCACGCAAATGGCCGATCCGGGTGCGATGCTGAATCCAGAAGGCGGTCCGCCACAACCGGGCGAAGGACCATCTCCTGAGGAGCGTGAGGCCGGTCATTTTACCATCGCTTATCACGGCACAAACAGCGCCGATCAGTACGGACTTGTGCGCGTCAGCGGATTTCAGGACCCTGGCTATGGCTGTACGTCGAAAATGATTTCTCAAGCAGCCCTGTGCTTACTGAAAGACGATGTCGAAACTGCTGGCGGTTTCTGGACTCCGGCGACTGGCCTAGGTGAAAAACTGGTCGATCGGCTTGGTGATACCGGCGTGCTGAAATTCGAGACAGAAGTTTCAACCAATAGCTGAGTATATAAAAGGAGAAGGACATAATGACAGCGCAACTTAGACATTTCGACAGCAGCGATACGGCAGAAAATATTATTGCTGCGATCAATGAAGACGGAGCGATTATCGTTGAAAACTTCATTGGGAATGAGCTTCTTAGTACCTTGGTTTCTGAACTTAAACCGCATGCGGATGGTTTTGAGCCCGGAATGTCCGGCGGCGCGATCAAACAGATGTTTTGCGGTGCACAGACCAAAAGATTTGCAGGACTAGCAACCAAGGCCCCATCATTTGCCAATCTGATCGATAATGATCTCCTGCACCAATGGGCTGAACAATCGTTTGCAAATGATTATTGGCTGAACACTGGTCAGGCGATGATTATCGGCCCTGGTTCAACCGAACAAATGTTGCACCGGGACGTTGGCAATTGGCCAGTGGTCCACAATCTGGGTAAAGATGGCCCCGAAGGTACGCTGAGCATCATGCTCGCGATCACTGATTTTACAGAAGAAAATGGGGCGACCCGCGTTGTTCCCGGCAGCCATCTTTGGGAGGACTTTTCGGTAGAAGCGGATGAAAAGCAGGTGGTGCAAGCAGTCATGCCTGCCGGATCAGCGCTGCTTTATACGGGAAAGGCCATTCATGGCGCAGGCGCCAATATTTCTAATGACAAATGGCGTTTTGGTATACAGATGAGCTACATTCTAGCGCAACTCACGCCGGAAGAAGCGCATCCTATTACCATACCATGGGAAGTGGCACGGAACTTCTCACCGCGGGTGCAGCATATGCTGGGCTATTATTCACACAAGACATTTCTGCCTGATTGGCCGGTTCTATGGACCGCTGACTATCGTGATGTTCGAGAATCACTCGAGCCAAAAGCTGATACGGAATATGTCAGTGCCGGGGCGAAACGTCTAGAATTGCCGATAGCGGCAGATTAGCCGCGTGGGGCGAGTCCTCCGTTAGGAGAGAAATTTCCGGAAAGGCCGTTCCACAGTGTGTCGCACGGTATCGGGATGAAGCAGACATGACTGCCAAGGACGCAAAAGCGGTCATTGCAAATCAATCTGAAATTCGACAGCCCAGTGTTGTGACACTAAATCATCGCTCTCAAGTTTTTATTATCGGAGAATATAATGACTCTAAAACTTTTTCATTCGCCAGGCACAAGATCAATCCGCGCGCTTTGGTTACTTGAGGAAATGGGATTACCTTATGAGTTGAAGAGCATGGAATATAATGGTGCATATTTTGCATCAGATCAATATCGGTCCATCAATCCAATGGGAAAAGTTCCAGCGCTGTATGATGATGGAGAGTTAGTTATAGAATCAACAGCAATCATGGAATATTTGCTGCATCGTCACGGTCCAAGCTCACTGAGCGTTTCGTCGGAAAATCCTGAATATGCGACTTATCTGCAGTGGTTGCATATGGCGGAAAGCGGCATGGCTAACTACATCTCTGTGAGTTTTGGCCAAACGTACGGAAAAGACCCGTATAAGGTCTCGGAACAGTTTGATACCTATTGCCGCTTTCAAATCACAAAAGCGCTCGAAATGCTGGAAATTCAATTGAAAGACCGGGAGTATCTTTTGGAAAGCGGCTTTAGTGCAGCGGATATTTCATTGGGATACACCTTGTTTTTTGCTCAAGCTTGTACTGGCACAAAGTTTTCTGAAACCGTTGGAGCCTATTTCAATCGACTGGCGTCACGCCCGGCGTTTCAAAAAGCGCTGTCAGACCTACCAAAACAACAATCCTTTTAACGTCCGCTTTCGGGATATAACGGACACCACCCAAACGTCCTAAACTGGGGCGCGTTGCAGACAAGCTGCTTATGGGCCGTTTGCGGACTGTCTGGCTGTGGCCCTGTTTTGGAGCAAAAGCGGACACTAGAAAATTACCGCCAAGCTAGAAAACCGTTTATGAATTGGGTTGCGTGACGATTGACCTTGTCTCAGCGAATCAAACTAAGTGCAGTGTTGGATGTTGGACAAACGCTAACCGGTTAGTAGTCCAAATCAATCATCCAGCCATTCCAGATTGGCGAGCGGATAGCCGAGATACCATTTTGCCCGCTCCAATATGATCCGTGTTTTTACTGTTTTGACGCCCAGTGTTTCGTCTCCACTGACCCTGTCAACCAGGGCATTTAGAGCCTGTGTGTTCGAGCAGCATGTAAACGAGATATAGTCAACGCCGCCAGTCACTCTTAGACAATCCATGAACTCCGGAATGTCTTCGATGACCGCTTCAAAAGCTTTGCGCGATTGCGGACTGTTATTCTCCAGCGTGAATTCAACATAGGCGAGCACATGTTTGACCATCCGGTCGAGATCCAAGTCGGTGTGAAAGCTGACGAAATATCCGGCTTCCTTCAGCGCCTTCATGCGCTGGAAACAGGCACTGTTTGAAAGGCCGACCTGCTCTGCAAGATCCTGATTTGATATATCCGAGTCTAAATGGGTGATCGACAATATTTTGCGGTTGATCTTGTCCAGCTTGATGGCGCGTTTTTTCATTTTTCTTTTTTGTCCTGTTTGCCAATCCTATAATTGGCATTTCTATTTTGGCTAACTACAAAATTTTGGTTTGAACCAGGACGCATCTTCAAAATCATATTTGGAGCCTGTTGGACTAGGCTCCTGCTGATATTGCTAAAGAACCGATTCATGTTCGCGGCAAAATTTGGGGGGAATATGTCGGGAGAGACAAACGAGTTTTCAGCGGCAGCGATCACTGACGACCAGCTGGTCCCCTGGCCACGTGTGGCTGCGGTTGCGGCAATGGTTTCTTTCTCGCTTCCCACCTTCATCACCGGACTGGAGGTCTCTCAGGGCCTGTCAGCAATTGATGCTCTCTGGGCATTGCTAGCAGGCTCAGCCATCATCCTGATTATCGGTGCAATCATGGGGGCGATTGGCGCGAACAGCCGAATGAGTTCCTACCTTCTCGTGCGCGTCGCCTTTGGAGATGTCGGGGCAAGCCTGGTCAATATCGCCTTTGCCATCTCTCTGCTCGGCTGGTTTGGAATAAATATCAACTTGTTCGCTGGCGCAGTTTCACGTCTGGCATTGGAAGTTTGGGGGACAAACCTATCCACTGTGGGTCTGGCAATATTTGCCAGCATTTGCATGACACTGACGACATTGGTTGGTTTCAAAGCAATCAATTTACTGGCGACCCTGATGGTGCCCATCTTGGCTTTTGTTACCTTCCTGCTCGCTCAATCCGCATTGGATGCACAGACTTTTGGCCAGATTTTGGCAATAGATAAGACGCCGACATTGACGATCGGTGACGGCATTTCCGCTATCGTCGGTGCGATCATAATTGGTGCCATCATATTGCCGGACATCACGCGTTTCGTGCGTCACTGGAGCGGAGCCGTCTACACCGCCATCATCGCCTATATGATTGTACAGCTGATCGTAATGGGTGCCGCTAGCCTGGCCGGCTCTGTTTCGGGGAAAACCGATATTCTCGATATTATGATTGATTTGAATTTGGGGCTCGGGGCATTTGCAATTGTCATCGCCGGAAGCTGGGTGCTGAACTCGCTGAATCTTTACAGCACAATATTGAGTGTCAAGGCGACATTCCCGAAATCAAACAGCAGCTGGCTTGCGGTTGGATTGGGGGCAGTAGGTGTCATCACCGCGCTTCTGAATATTCTTGATAGCTTCGTGACATTTTTATTCTATCTCTCGGTTATCTTCATTCCGGTGGCGGGTGTCATCATAATTGACTGGATGCTCATTCGGCCCAAAGCCTATAGTCTAAGCACATTGGATCAAAATGGTTCCGTTAACACTCCGGGATTGATCGCGTGGGCGATAGGTGCGGCTTTTGCGGTACTGGCATCAGAAGAACTGCTCCCAACGCTAACGGGTATTGCCGCCATGGACGCCGTGATCTTGGCTGGACTTGTCTATACCGGGCTGGCTTGGCGCAATCGCGAGGTACAGGCGTCATGAGAATTGGTATTGATGTGGGCGGCACACATACGGATGCTGTGATATTAGATGGCGATCATGTCATAGCGGCCACCAAGGCCCTGACATCTGCGGATGTTGTTGGCGGCATCACGGACGCCTTGGACAGCTTGCTGAAAGATGGTGCCGTATCGCAGGATATGATCCAAACCGTGATGATCGGCACGACGCAATTCACCAATGCGATCGTGCAGCGGCGCGAATTGTCGCCTGTCGCTGCGGTTCGCATTTCCCTGCCTTCTGGGCGCGGAATGCCGCCGATGGTCGACTGGCCTGCCGATATTGCAGAAGCAATGGGCGGTCATATCTACACGCTGCATGGCGGATATCTTTACGACGGTTTCCCGGTTGCAGACATTCGGGATGACGAAATTGCATCGTTGATCAAAGATCTTTTGAAAAAGAGTATCAAGAATATCGCCATCGCCTCGGCCTTCTCGCCAATGAATGCCGAGCCAGAGAAAATTGTCGCCGCGAAAATCCGCGCTGCCATTCCCGATGCGCGGATCACGGTGTCGCATAGCTTCGGAAGGCTCGGCCTGATGGAGCGCGAGAATGCGGCCATTATGAATACAACTTTGCTCCCCTTTGCGGACAAGGTCGTCAGCTCCTTTCTTGACGCACTTGCCAATCGCGGACTGCATAGCCCTACTTATATCAGCCAGAATGATGGCACTTTGATGAGCGCAGATTTCGTGCGGGCTTATCCCGCGCTGACTTTTGCTTCCGGACCGACTAACTCGCTACGCGGTGCCCATAAGCTAACCGGGCTGCAAGAAGCCATTGTCGTTGATATTGGTGGGACGACATCGGATATTGGTGTATTGCAAGGCGGTTTCCCGCGCGAGTCCAATGTCGTCATCGAGATTGGCGGTGTGCGCACAAATTTCCGCATGCCGGACATATTGGCAATTGGTCTTGGCGGCGGCAGCCTCGTTCTCGACGAAGGCCGAACCATCGGGCCGCAATCGGTCGGCCATAATCTGGTGACCGAGGGGTTGGTTTTCGGCGGTGAGACATTGACCACAACCGATATCCTCGTGGCAAGCGGTGCCGCTGATATTGGCGATGCTTCCAAGGTTGCCCATATTCCAAAAACCACTGTCGAGCAGGCCGGTTTTACGATGCACGAAAAACTCGATCAAAGCATCGAAATGATGAAACCCGGCGGCAAGGAAATGCCCGTCATTCTGGTCGGCGGCGGAGCGATATTGGTGACCGGTGGACTAAGGGCTGCATCGCAGCTCCATCGTCCGGAAAATTCCGGGGTTGCCAATGCCATCGGAGCCGCAATTGCGCAAATTGGCGGTGAAGCCGAACGCTTGATGTCATATCGCGAAACGCCGCGTGAGGAGGCAATCAAGAAAGTGACCGACGAAGCCAAAGGGCGTGCGGTTGAGGCCGGTGCCGAAAGTTCATCGATAAAAGCCGTCGATATAGAGGAAACGGCTGTCCCCTATATGGATGAAGGCGCCACGCGGATTCGGGTGAAAGTTATCGGTGATCTTGCCACTGGAGGATCATCATGAAGTTCATCGACCTGGAGCATCTTAATGATTTGGCGCTCGGATCTGTATTCCTGGCCACGGGCGGCGGCGGAGATCCGCATGTGCCCAAGCTCATCGCACATGAGGCGATAAAGCAATATGGCCCCGTATCGGTAATCAAACCGGACAAACTCGACAATGACGCTTATGTCGTAACAATAGGCAGCGTTGGTGCACCAACTGTCAGCTTGGAATTATTACCGTCAATTGACGATGCCGCGCGCACGCTCGAGGCATTTGAGAAGCATGTCGGACGAAAGGTTGACGCTGTTGCTTCCTTTGAAATTGGAGGCGGGAACTCGTTGATCCCGTTGGTTGCAGCAACTGGCAAAGGGATACCTGTCATTGACGGTGATGGAATGGGACGGGCGCTGCCTGAGGCGCAAATGATGTCCTATCCGATAGCCGGGATCAGGCCAACACCCGCCGTAGCATTCGACTATGCCGGGAATACGGCCATATTCGAAGTTTCCACCACTGCTATCTACGAGCGACATATCCGCAGCTACTCCATGGCAGCCGGCGGCATGATTACAGCTGCCGAGCATCCGATGACGGGAGAAGAGCTAAAACGGTCCATAATTCCCGAAACCCTTAGCTTTTCTGTTGGCCTGGGTCGGACATTGCGGGAAAATCGCGGGCAGGCCGATAGTCTTCTGGAACCTTTGCAGAAGATTTTTGCAGACTCGATTTATGGCGAGTGCCGCTTGATCCATAGCGGCAAAGTGATCGACAAAGCTACCCGGATTATCGGCGGATATGATATCGGCGAGGCAACAATCGAAGCCTTTGACGGCAAGGGTGACAATCTGACCGTTAGTATCAAAAACGAATATTTGATGGCGAAACTGGGCGACAAGGTGGCTGCGAGCGTTCCGGACCTCATAACCATTGTCGACTATGAGACCGGCACGCCGATTAATGCCGAGCGATTGCGCTATGGTCAGCGTGTTTCTGTCTTTGCAACCGGTTGCCCGGAATTTTACCGGTCAGAGGCCGCACTCAAAGTGGTCGCGCCGCGCTGTTTCGGATTTGATATCGACTATGTGCCTTTGGAAAAGCTCTAATCCTGAACGAGATCACCAAGCGCATTTTTCAATATGTCCAACTTGTCTCCATATCTTTTCCAGCGACCGATCGACCCCGAATAGAGTGGTTGTCGCACTTGAACGGAGCTGGCGGTTGACACAGGCGCGGTATTTTCATGAAAGCGCATACAGGCTTCGTCCCATTTTAATTCGCAAAATTTGAGCAATTTGCGCGTCTGATTTTCTTGATCGTAAACAATATCCTCGTAGCGGATTTCCAAGAACCGTTCTGGTGGCAAAACGCTGCGCCAATGGGACATCAGATCGTCATATAACCGATAGAATATCGCCGTATCTTCGAGATCAAACGTATAATTATAATAGGAATAGCGGGTCGAGAAAAGCTGACGGAAATTGGAAAGGCAACTATCCATCGCACCGCGCCGGAGGGATATTATCCGGGCATTGGGTAATGCTCTGGATATTAGGCCGGCATAAAAGAAATTCAGCGGCATCTTGTCGACCATATACCGTGATCCATTTGCACGTTCCTGGGTATTTTGGATATAGGCTTCGCCAATTCCGGATAGATCTGATGACGCCGCCAATTGAAATGTCTCGGCATCCATAACCATGTTGGAAGGTGTGTTCACCGCCGCCTTGATCAGTTCCGCAAAAATATTGAGCTCGCCACCCGAAACGACCATGGGGTGGGACGATAATATCCTGTCGACAAGCGTTGTGCCTGTTCGCGGCAAGCCGACGACGAAAATCGGTATATTGTCCGCTGACGTTGCCGCGAGGTTGGTGCCAGTTTTGAAAGTCTGCTTGGCACTCTCAAACAGCTTTTGACCCGCTGCGCGATCATAACGCAACTGTTCGCGCTTGGCCTCTTTGGCTTTCAACAACCAGGCGAGGCTCTCTTCATATTCCTGTAAATCTTCCAGAGTCTTGGCAATCGCATGTCCGATTTGCAGCCTGCCTTCTGCATCCCCTTCGGCCTGCTTGAAAAGCGCCTTCAATTTGGGCAGCCGGTTATTTTCTGCATTTTGTTTTTCCAGCGAAGTCAGGGATGACCAGGCGCGATAATGACCGTCATCCATTTTAAGGGCCCGACTATAGGCTTGCTTTGCGGTTTCGAAATCACCAACAAACTGCGCCGATGCAGCCAGATTATAGTGATAATTGGCACGATCCTGCTTTAAGGAAACTGCTTTTTCGAAGAACGGAATAGCCAGCTGATGATATCCAGCGCGGCTATATACGACACCAATTGTATCGGCCAGCGAGGCATCATCTATGTTCAGCGCAGCGGCCTTGTCAGCGCTGGCTTTTGCCGCATTTTGTTGCCCTATGGTCGATAAAATTCTCGCGTGGTAAATTTGAAAATGCACAACATCGGGACCCAGTTCAGCAGCCTTGGCAAACAGCTCCGGTGCCTTGCTGTAATTTTTATGCTCCTCCGCAACAACGCCGAGCAGAAAATAGGGTAGCGGATTGTTCACATCTTTTTTGATAAGTTCAATCGATCGGGCATGAACATCTTCATAATGCTTATTCCGCAACAGCTTAAGACCGGTGGCCAGCGTTAAATCGTTCATATCCTGAGCTCTGGCCCCCATATTGCCGCAAACTTGTTCCTAGAAATCAAATTTTGCTCCAGTACCGAATTAAGCGAAATTATTGAGCTGAATTAGCTGCTTTCAATAGCCAATTTTGCCTACTATCTTTTAGGTTATCTTATAGACTAAGCAGTAACTGGGGGCACGTTCGTTTGCAACGTGCTGTAAAGCATAATCTGGTCGGGAGTATCATCATGGCGTATATTTCAACTTTCAAGAGTCGTTTGAAAATGACGGCAAGTCTTTTAACCTTGCCAATTGGTACCGCCATAGTGGCGGCTCCGGCATTTGCTCAAGAGGTGTCCGCCGAAGAAGATGACAGCAATGTCATCATCGTAACCGCTACACGGCGCGCGGAATCAGTGCAGGATATTCCAATCAATATCGCGGCAGTTGGTGGCGACCAAATCGAGGAACAGGGATTTGATGACATTTCCGAACTTGTTGCCTTTGTTCCGGGTATTAACGTTGCCGATCAGGGTGGCCGTGACGGAAACCGTATTGTCGTCCGCGGGCTAAATGCCGATCCAATTGCCAGCGCGTTTGGCCAGGAAGATGGCGGCGGCAGCGTCGCAACCTATGTTGGCGATATTCCGCTATTTGTCGATTTGCGTCTCAACGACCTCCAGCGCGTGGAAGTTTTGCTGGGGCCACAAGGCACGCTTTATGGAGCGGGTACATTGGGTGGTGCTATTCGCTATATTCCTAACAAGCCAGATTTTTCCGGCGTTCAATTTGAGGCACGCGCGGACGCCTATACTTACAAGGAAGGCGACGGGATTAGCAGCGATGTTGGGTTTACATTTAATCTACCATTCTCTGACAACTTCGCCATTCGGGGTTCGTTCGATTATTTGAATGATCAGGGCTTTATCGATTATCCTTTTGTTGTTCGGGAGCCGGGGGTTTCTAATCCGGACCCTGATTTCAACAATGCTGCCGAAAGGGAGGCAAATTTCGACCCCATTGAAGACGCGAATACCGAAGAAATTTTGGGTGGACGGATCGCAGCGCGCTGGCAACCAATAGATGCCATTGATGCTACTCTCACCTATTATTTTCAATTGAGCGAATATGGTGGGCGCAATACCTCTTCCTTCCGCACTACTACCATTCCCTCTGGCCGATATGAGTTCGGCGGTCGGGTTGCAGAACCAAATGAACGTGACACCCAACTTTTGGCATTGGAAGTCACTGCTGATCTTGGATTTGCCGAACTGACCTCTGCGACAGGATATGCGACGGTCAAGGAAAATGGTCAGCGCGATCAGACCGATCTGCTGATCTCGCTTGAATATTCCTACGAGACATTCCCCACATTCACAGCATTTACATTCGAAGATGAAGAAACCGAGGTTTTTAATCAGGAATTACGCCTCGTTTCCAAGGGCGATAGCCCGTTGAGCTGGATCGTTGGGGCATTTTACAACAAGAACAAGTATAACGCACTGTCATCTGAGTTCACGCCTGGTTATGGTGCATTGGTTGGAGCGCGCCCCGATCTGAATGATCTCGAATATTTCGAAGCTGACCGGACCAGGCTTGAAGAATTCGCTGTATTTGGTGAAATTGGATATAATATCACGGACGCTTGGTCGGTCACGGTGGGCGGTCGATATTATGACTATTCTCTCGATACAGCCAACTCCACGGATTTCCCACTTTTCGCGGGGCCTGAATTCAACCCTTATCCACTGTCAGATATTGAAAACCAGCTGACACTCACCCCAAACCAGTCGCGTAACGGCGAGTTGTTCAAAATCAACACGGCTTACAAATTCGGTGACGGAAATACAGTGTACGC